>DAWR01000178.1:0-6871 GCA_002506015.1 Candidatus Methanogasteraceae archaeon UBA261
TGGCATTGACTCAAGCGCGTTGCATCCCCCGTATATGGAGAGGTTCGTTCTGTTCTTGGACTGTCCCGCAGTCGCACCGACGATGCCTGACTCCTGAATCCCCATGACGGTTGGACCGTGGCAGATCGTTGCGTTTGAGTCCACTGCGGCGCCAAGGTATTCTCCGATGTGCAGTCCGATCTCCTGCGCCTCACATGAGGTCTCACTTCCAAGGAAGAGGAGGGGGCGATCTGCCTCTGTGAGTATTTCGGCGGCTTTTGTGATTGCGTCTTTCCAGTCGGCTTTCTTGAGTTCGCCGTTCTCTTTTATCAGTGGGTCTCTCAGGCGGTGGGTGCTAACAACTTCCTGGAACTTGGCGTTGCCCATCTTGCACGCGTTCCTGACGGTGATCTCGCCATCTCCAAGTTCCACCTGGATATCATCGCATGAGCCTCCGCAGACCGGACATATAATATTCTTGGTAAACATATCAGTCGCCTCCTTTTGCATAGACTTTCAGAACCACGTCTTCGGTGCTGAGCACCTCGTCGGTGGTTGGTTCGACTGTGACCTTGCTTCCCTTGTACCGCGGCGATCCTGTTGAGAACGTGTCTGGTTCAACGACCACGTTTGCCCAGATTGCTCGTGGCATGAAGACGTGTCCGGGTCGTACTGAGTCGGTGCGCTTCGTAAAGACTGGGACCGAATATTTGCCGTCCCGGCTTGTCACGAGCACTTTCTCAGGACTGCCCATCGCATCAAAGTCCTCAGGAGCGATCCAGCAGACCGCACACTCGAGCTTGTAGTCTTCGGTTATCTTGCTGCCGCCCTTGGCGAGCCTGCCCTCATCAATCGTTCCGCCAGTATTTAGTAATGCTTCCATTTCTTGTCACCTCCGAGTCTCACAGCCCCTCATTTGCGTTCTTTGACGCATACAGCGTGCCCTTTGTCCACGCAATGATCGCGTTGTCGCCACTGAACTTCAGGAACTCGCCAGAGCACGTGACGCCGTCAAGCGCAAGATCGCTTTCCGATCCTACCTGCTCAAACCCTGCCAGGAAGTTTGTGATTGTGCCTCCGACAACGATTGTGCCGCCGGTCATCTCGGCTCCAACGCCGCGTACAGCGTCGCCCCGGATGACGATCAGACCGCCGTTTTGGCGGATTTCGCAGAAGTTCTGGACGCTTCCCAGAACCTCGATCTCGCCGCCGCTCATGCCGCCGCCAACCTGGCTATCTCGACTTTCGGTGAAACGTAAATTGCAGTCCAAAATGAGTCACGCGGGTATGGTACGTTCCACCCTTTTCAAACGTCCATTCTTCAATCGCGGTGTCATCATTGGTAATTCTACATGTTTTCTGTAACGATGAAAGGGCATCCCATTTCAATTCACCGAAAGTCAGGTACTAAAGGAAACGAGAAAGAGATCATCACGAAACTGAAAGGTTCAGTCTGTTTTGTTGGTTATTGTAAAGAAATTGCTAAAGAATTCTGGCATGAAAAAGATTTCTTATCCGAATTCGAATCTCGATTTGTGAGCATTACCTGTACCGGTAGCATCAATAAAAAGCGGACCCGAATCACCAAGAAAAATAACCCCACTGATACTCCCGACCGCATGATGAAGTTGAGTTATCCCGGTAAACTACAATTCAACCAATTGGTGGGGGCATAAACTCATACCCGCTCTGCGATGCTCTCACTCTGATCAGTCAGCCGTTTCCACTCTGAAATATATCCGTCTATTGTTTTTCCCCTTGTTCTCAGCCTTTATGACCTCAATTGCCCTGATCTCACCGGTATTTCGCACATGCGTTCCGCCGCATGCCTGTGCGTCAAAGCCCACGATGTCAATTATGCGCATCTCTGCAATCTCGGGAAGTTCCATCTTTAATTTCACAATCGCTGGTATTTTGAGTGCTTCTTCTCTTGGAAGGATCTTTATCTCTACCGGAATCTCCTGGTTAATGATCTCATTTGTTTTCTCTTCGAACGACTTGATCTGCGACCTGTCAAAATCTTTCAGACTGAAATCTACCCTCGTTTTGGCATCGCCTATCCGGTTTCCTGTGATCAGTGCACCGGTCTTCTTGTGGATCACTGCGCTCAGCACATGGCAGGCGGTATGTGATCGCATGAAGTGATATCGTCGGTTCCAGTCGATTCTTCCGGTTACCTGATCGCCCACCGCAAGTCCGGGACCTGTGATTGTGACCTCGTGGCTGATCGCATCATCCATCTTCCGTGTGTAGACTACCGGGTATTCGTGCCCGTCCTTGATCAGAACTCCGAGATCGTGTGGTTGTCCTCCCGAATCGGGGTAGAACGCAGTCTTGTTGAGAATTACGAACCGTCCATCAGTCACATCCTTAACTGTTGCTTCAAACTCTTTAATGTAGCAATCTAATAGATATAGCGCATCCATTATGCATCACTTCCCTGCGGTGAGTTGTCCTCCAACTGCCGCATCGATCAGTTCGAGAAACTCGTCCTTTGTTTCGGAAGGTATCGTTGCTCCTGCTGCGATGTTGTGCCCGCCTCCGGTTCCGCCAACCTTTGCGGCACACTCTCCGATCGCATCAGCAAGGTTCAGTCCCTGCTTGATTAATCCCTGCGTCCCGCGTGCAGAGACCTTGAGTCCATCATCGCTATTTGCAAACGCAAAGATCGGCATATTCCGATTTCCGGAGTTTGTCAGGCTCATGCCCGCAACGATTCCGACGATTGTGTCCTTGATCAAACTTCCGGCATCAAAGTACTGAACGTGGTTCAATTCAGTTATGCCCCGCTCCCTGACGAGTTTCAAGCCATCCACAAGGTGCTTCCGGTGCTTTTTGAGCAGATTGTGTGCTTCTGCCAGTTTTTTGTCCCGGTCGCCGAGGCAGACAGCGAGGCCAACCTCGGCAGAGCCGTATCGCCCGGTTGCGTTGAGCAGAGTGGCGTATTCGGATGCATCCCGCATCTCGGTTCCTTCCTGTTCTCTGCTCAGCTGGTATACCTCGGTTACCAGCCTGTGGATGTGGTACGATGACATCCGCTTTGAGATGCATAACTGCACCAGCGACGAGACAACCTTCTGCTTCTCTTCTTCGCTCAGGTCGATCCAGCGTTTCCACCGCTCTCCACGGAATTCTATGCCGAGATTCTTCAAAAATCCAATGCTTGCACCCTCGTTTCCTGTCAGTCCCGGAAGGTATGGATCAGAGGAGTACATCAGCAACTTGAAGACCTCACGTGTCTGCTTCCCAAAGAACGAAAGATCCTTCCCGTATTCCAGAACTCCGCAATCTCTGCCACGCTTCAAAATTTTCCTGTTGCATCCGACCAGTTTTCCAAATCTTCTTGCCTGCAGGTCGCCGACAGCGCCCACGATCGCAAGACTGGATAGGTCTGTGTTGCCGGTGTTCTCGCCGAGCGATTGAGCAATCATGTACGCACACCCTGCCCCGCTCATCTCGGTTGAGCCGTCGATTCCGAAGAGATGCGGGTTCAGGTGATGCTCGAGATCTCCGTTCTGATCGATCTGGTGGTGGTCAGCAACCACGATATCCAGGTCATGCGGCATATCAGAGAGCATCCCGCTGCCGAGGTCTGTAAAGATGGTCGGGATATTAGTATCAGCGACCTCGCCAATAATATTCGTGTCCAGTTGTTTCACAAATCGGACACTGTGCGTAATTCCGCATCGTTCGAGTGCATGGGACGCGATCGCTGCAGCGGTCAATCCGTCGGCATCGATGTGTGAAACGATTAACATCTCATCGTGTTTCCGGATCGCCGCGGCGCAGGCGCAAGCTCTCTCGTTCAGCGACCGGTAATCGCGATGTTCGCTCATGAATCACTCCAGCAGATCCTTGATCACACGTCCGTATGCAGGTCTTGCGATCAGAACGCCGATCAGAACGCCGACTATGGTTGTGATTGCGAACCCTTTAAGCGCGCCAAAGCTCATCGCAAGGAGCGGCGACATGGCAATGATCGTTGTTGCCGCAGCAGCAAAGATGATCGCAAACGCCTTCCCGATACGAGCGAGGTAGACCTTAAGTGACGGCATCTTACCCTCGTAGAGCACCTCGTCAGTGATTATCACCAGGTGGTCAATGCCGGTCCCAATGACCGCAATGATTCCTGCGATGGCTGGCAGATCGAGTTGCCAATTTACAAGCGCTGCAAATCCCAGAATCATGAAGACCTCACTCACCGAGGTTGCAATCATCGGAATTAAGATCTTCTTCCGCCCGTATCTTCCAAAGATGACAAGAGCGACAGTTGCGAGTGCAAATAATCCGGCAATCATTGTCTGCTCCTTGAACTTTGCACCGAGCGACGCGGGTACCTGCCACGAACCGATCACCGCAACCTCGACCGGAAGTGCCCCGGCTCGAAGATGCACGTGCAGTTGTTCCGCTTTCATCTGCCCTTCATCGCCACCGCCTGTTGATGCAGTCAGCTGTAGGGACTGTACGTTCTCATCTCTGTCGTACATGTCCCTCAGATTGTTGGCAAGATCGTCTGCGAGCGGTGCTGAGTACACCTCCTTATCATCGAGGAGCATGGTCAGTTCGTGCGCTGCCGGATCGTCAACAGCCCCTGTTTCGACTGCTGCGTCCCTGATCGCAGTTGCTCCGTCGCCGTTCACAGTGAAACCAACGCCCCACGAATCTCTATGCATCTTGGGCATATCCACTGCTGTGATTTGCTCGCCCCACATCACATGCGATGTCGTGTTGTTCGTAAGATGGATACGAATCTCGAACTTTCCTGGCGTTGCAACGATGTCCATTGCTGTGTTGAGATCGATTCCGGCGAGATCAACCATGAGGAGGTTATCCTCAACCGGAGTGATAGGGACCTCCTTGAGCCCCCAGAGGTTTAATTTCTCGTTTAAGACCTCCTCTGTCAGCTCCTGCGTATGCTTTGTAACTGTTTTCTTAAATTCCACATTTCCCTGTATGTCCTTTGTAATCGATCCGCCAACGTCTGCGAGCACATTCGATAGTTCACTCTCGTTGATCGTGGACCTGATCTCGTACATGCCGCCAGGAAGATAGATTACCTCGGTATCCAGATATGTGGAGAGATACTTCTCGACCACGTAGTTTTTGTTTATGCTGAGTGTGACCTCATTATCTCGCACATACGCACTTCCGTAGCCGATCGCGTCGATCTCTTCCTTTTCGAGCGGCTCCGTTGTTTTGAATATGACCTCCTCGTCTGAGCTGTCTGTGATCTCGATTGCTCCGAGTGCATCAGAGTACTCTTTCTCAATGATCGCTGCCGGATCAATGGTGATTCCGGCAATCGCACCCTGCAACTCGAGTTGCAGACGTGTCCCGCCCTCGAGATCGAGTCCATACTGCAGATCGGATGAAATGCCCCTTTCCGGACTGTAACCAGGGTGAATCGCAACGAGTGCGAGCAACATGGCAAGTATGAATATAACAACTCTGAAATCCTTGTATAGCTTCATGTGCTTCGCCTCCTTGGCTTCTGCAGATGCCATTTCAGTATTCCGGTGTTGAGCATCCACGTATTCATCAGATCGGCAACGAGACCGAAGAGAAGCACAATTGAGATATCACTGATGATGCTGATCTGCGGAAACGACGGCACGATTACGTAGGAATACGCCGAGACAAGGTACATCACCAGGAGTGCGGCGAGTGTTGTTCCGGTCATGGTCAGACCTGTTGTCATAGCATGTGTTACCTTGTCATCCAGTTTGCCCCTCCGTTTGAGCAGCCTTGTTGTGAGAAGAATGTCACTATCCACCGAATACCCGATCAGCATCAATAGCGCTGCAACGGTTCCGAGCGAGAGTTCGATTCCTGTGATTGCAATGAACGCCGCTGCGATCGCGATATCAGAGAATGCCGAGAGCACAACTGCAACCGAGGGCACAAACGTCCTGAATATCAGAAAGACGACGACTGCCATCAAGCAGAACGATATCAGTATCGCTTTTATCGCCTGCGTCTGGAGCGATTTCGCATACGTCGGGTCTGCTTGCTGGATAAGCGGATCCGCATCCCCATACTCGTTATTTGTCTTCTCTACAAGCGATTTTTTATCATCCTCTGACATCGGACCGAATTTGATCATCTTGCGGTTGCCGGCATCGCTCACATCGACTACCGGATAGTCAGAAAACGCAGCCTTCAGAGCATCATGCGAGTCATGGCTGTCGATCTGGACGATTGTTCCCCCTTCAAACTGAAATCCGAGACGTACAGGTGATCCTGTGATTGCATACATTCCCCCGAGTACCACCAGTGCAATTACGAGCACAATCAACGGTGGGATGACCAGTTGTTTCGGCGTATGGGTCCGGACGTACTGATCGAACCTCGATACAAGATTTGCTATTTTATTCATTATCGTTTCTCCTTGATTGCATCAGCGATTAGCCCGGCCACACTGATTACGCTCACGCTTTTGTCGAGCGTATCGGTCGCCATGATCTCCTCAATTCCTGATGCAAATAGACGTAACACAGCGTTTCTGACGAGCACCGGGTGGACGCATGTGGCAAACACCCGGTTTGCACCGTTTTCGTCCAGCACTCTGGTCGTCTCTGCGATTGTGCCCCCTGTTGAGATGATATCATCCATTATAACGACATCTCTTCCGGAAACATCCATTTTCTTTCCTTTTATCAATACATCCTCTCCACTCAAGCGTGTTTTCTCCATGTAATCAAAATCAACTCCGAGATGCTCTGCAGCAGATCGCACAAGCTCGATTGCACCTTCGTCCGGCGCAACGATCATTGGATCGTCAAGTTCCATTGCTGCGATGCGCTCGCCAATCACTGGCGCGGCATTGAGATCGGTTGCAGGCGCATCAAAGTACGAAAGAACATTCTGGTTGTGGATATTCACTGTATAGACT
>DAWR01000178.1:6915-12121 GCA_002506015.1 Candidatus Methanogasteraceae archaeon UBA261
ACATCGACTCGATTTGCGGTATCGCAGGCATCGATTGTCTGCAGAAGCGAGATGTAATCAGAATCCGTTGATGTCGACTGGATGATCACTGCGTATTCGATATCGGCTGCACCGGATATGCGGAGGTATCTCTCGCCATCCGGAAACGTGGAAAAATCGATGTCTGCAAGATGGCATCCCAGTGCACGCGCAACTCTTCCCGCCAGTGCCTGCGAGGACGACCCTGATATTATACTTATTGATGCCTTCATTCCGTATCTGTGAAATCGTTGGTCTGATCACACTAATACCTTTCGATTGTGGGCTTGATTCCGGCAAAAGAATTAATACCACGGTTGAATAAGTGTTAATGGTTTTTCTATTGATTAACGAGGCATGGTATGTATCTGAAAACAAGATTGGTTGACACCGTTCGCATCGACCCCGAGCAACTTGGAATGCCGGTCATGGATGCGGTCAGAATAGCGCTCCGCGGGAAACTCGAAGGGCGCATCGATAAGAAGCTCGGTGCGCTGGTTGCAATAATCGATGTGATTGATGTGGGTGATGGACACATACTCGCAGGCGACGGCGGGGTGTACTATGAGGCGACCTTTGATGCGCTGATGTACCGACCAATGATGCAGGAGATTGTCGAGGGAATCGTCGTCGAGATCGTGGAATTCGGTGCGTTTATCGGTGTCGGTCCACTCGATGGTCTGGTCCATGTAAGTCAGCTGGCAGACGATTACGTCTCTTATGATGGGAAGAACGGACGTCTTGTCTTCAAGGAGAGTGTACGTGCGGTCGCTGAGGGCGATAAACTGCGTGCACGCATCGTAACCATCAGTTTGAACGAACGGGATCCGCATGAAAGCAGAATGGGGCTTACGATGCGCCAGCCAGCACTCGGTAAGTTGGAATGGCTCAAAGAAGCCGCAGAAGAAGTGAAGGAATCAAAGGACGCAAAAGAGGGCAAAAATGACTGAACTGGTATGCAGAGACTGTCACAGAATTGTAAGTGGGCAGAACTGCCCGGCGTGCGGATCAAATTCGCTCAGCAGGGATTGGAGTGGATATGTTATAATTATGGATCCGGAACTCTCGGATATCGCATCGAGATTAAATATCACAACTCCCGGGGCGTATGCATTGAAGGTGCGATAGGTGCAAGCGCTTATTCTACCCAATCATCTGAAATCGGAGCTGAAAGTCCCGCATGGAGTGTTGTATGCCGGATGCGGGCGCAGCACCATGGAACAGTTGAAGAAGGCGCTGGATTCGGAGAAGCCGTCCAGAATAATCTCGGTTGGCGATATCACCACCTGTAATCTGATTGAATCCGGCGTCCTGCCTGATGTTTGCATCGTGGATCACCTGACCTGCAGGGCCGCGGTTTCCGATCAAGTCGTAACTCGTATCCATAATCCGGAGTTTCGTGAGGTCTCTGTTGAGAATCCGGCGGGTAGTATCACGCTTGAACTCGTGGCTTGCATAAAGGATGCGCTCCAATCTGCTGACCGGGTGCTTATATTCGTGCACGGCGAGGAGGATCTTGCGGTGATACCCGCGGTCACTCTTGCACCTGTATCCTCGATAGTTATATATGGACAGCCATCGAGTGGTTGTGTATTGATTAATGTGACCCGTGAAAAGAAGAAGGAGATGCAAGAACTCTTGAAACAGATGAAACATTCGAACCATGGCGCTGATGATATATGGAGGATACTGGAATGAAGATTGAAATCACACAGGATGAAGAGAGTGTACTTTTGAATAGACGAAATCTCACATTGAAAATAGCTCCTGAAGACGCAGTTTGCTCGAGGGATAATGTGAAAAATATGCTGGTTGCACTTCTTGATACGAAACCAGAGCTCTTGATACTTGATCGGATGGATGTGCAGTACGGAACCCGGGACGTCATCGGATATGCGCGCTTGTATAATGATCTGCAGGATGTTCGTACAATTGAAGCTGACTACATGATCACACGTAATGCGATTCCAAAAAGCGCAAATGAAAGCAAGGGGGACTAAATTATGCGCATACACGAATATTATGCCATGGATGGCGACACAATCAAACGTACGAGACAATTCTGCCCGAAATGTGGCAGCGGCGTCTATCTGGCAGAGCACGCGGATCGTGTGACCTGTGGACGGTGTGGGTACACCAAATACAAGAAGGCGTAAATGGACGGGAAAACGATTGCAATCGGGATTTTGATAGTTACAAATCTGCTTGCCGGTGTTGCGTACATCAATGCCAGTGCATTTGGCGAGACCGCGGGTGATAAGGTGTGCGTGGTCGAAGAGACGCTTGGAACGGTACCGGCAATTAATGTAGACCGGGCGATCAACATCACCGAAGAGAACGAGACAATCAAGGAGTTCACCGCTCTGAGATTCAACGCGCCGGATCGGAGGAGTGTGCACGTGGCACTCGTGCAGAACTCAACATACAATTCCTCAGGCGCATTTGTCGGTGTCAATGAGTCGCCTTTTCTGTGGAAAGTCGATATGATCGAGCGAAGTTGCAGTTGCGGCAGTCGGGGCCAGGATCTGTACGTGGCAACCGCGCTGGTGAATCCCCAGACCGGCAAGATTGTGAGTGTGGAGACCTATTCAATGCCTGAGACCACTTATGGAAGAAACATCTGCGCAGACGCGTGTCACAGGTGATTGCACCGCCTGCCACACACGCCGTTCTTTTTTGTGATAGTCTCGTTCTTCTCAGTTGTTGGTATCAATGCCGATTTGACCTGCTGACCTGCTCAATACTATGGGGTAGGAACCACAAGATTGCACAGATTTCCACAAGATTTATAGGTTAATCTTGTGTAACCCCACGGTTTTATATTCAGATATCCATATAATATTGAGTAAGTGCAACTTGCTCGGGTTATTGTAGCCCTCTCTGCAACGGTGCTATATCTGAACTCGTTTCTGCCAATCCCAGCCAGTCAACCGATCCCGGCTCATACCCCCTAACCGTAATTCCGCGACCGATCGCACCAAGGATCTCGTTGATCGTATCAGCGACCTCTTCTACCGTTTTACCGGTCGTATCGATCTCATAGACCCAATCGCACCATTCGACCGCCTCAACAAGGATCACATCGACCACCTCCGCCTCAACGTTCTCCAGAATCTTTGCCTCACGATACCCGCGCTCCTGAAGACGCCTCTCGAGTTCGTCTGGCAATAGGCGGAGCACGATTGCAACGTCACAGACATGGTGCGAGAGATGCCCCTCAACTACGAGATCTCCTTTCCTTCCCTGCGCAATCTCCTGGATGCGATCGTAGACTGAATCCATGTCCGCGATCAGAGAACCCCTCGTTCTGTCAACGCCCAGATGCAGCCCCTCTTTTTTGACTAATTCGTTCAGATCAAGAACGTCCTTTATAAGAGCGCATGCAGATGTCTTTCCGGTTCCGGGCGTGCCAGTAATTCCGATGATCATGCTTACGATCGTATCTTCTGCACCAGATTCCGCAGCGCATCCGCAACCTCGTAGCCTGATGCCGCCCAGTGCACAACCACGCCATCGATACCATCGATCTCGACAAGCCCGGAACGCTCAGACTGGCAGCACCGTGCAATGAACGGCTTTGTGATAGGATACAATCCGCTGGTCTGCGAGCAGATATTGATGAATTTATAATGGAGGTTCGGGAACCGCTGATCAAGAATCATCTTCGAGATGTCGCACCCGATCAGGGTTGCGGGCTCTGTAATCTCCTCACTGTCAAGGTATCTCCCGGAGAGCCCCGATGTGAAGCAGGGGAAGACCGCGTCCTTGCCCTCGAACTGCCTCAGGTCCAGGATGTTGTGCGTAAATACAACGCCGAGTTCTCCTAACAGGCAGTCGCTTAGCTCTCCGACCATGTATGTGAGCCAGCCCGGAACAGGTGGCACCACATCGATCACATCGATCTCGATTAGCTCGTTTATGTCTGGTTTGTGCACGAATGTGAGGTGCTGGTCAACACTCTTGAATATGATCGTGTTTACAGTGTCAGTCTCGTATTCGCGTGCTATTTTCACAAGTCGGGTCCGGTTGTGCATATTCACAAGTTCGTCGTGTTGCACGACTTCGTCTCCTGATGCTATCTGTGTTAACGACGTCACACTCCAAAACAATCCCTTTCCTTTACTTGTTACGGCGTAGATGGCGCAGCCATCAGATGCGAAGATGATCAAGTACTCTGAGAGGAAATACATCTCGGACTCCGTGTTCCGGATGGTCTTGCGGCGCAACAGTTCATCGTGCGCAACGGACAGCGTTTCATCGGTGCGGATCACACCGACAGCTTTGTATTCGGGTGGGAATATCATGAGAAATCCTTAGTCATTTTAATTGTGATACTATCTCAAAAAAAGAATCTCCACATTTCTTAGTGATTATGCGATGTTTCTTGCTTCCAAATCGTATTTTTGCGTTCCTTATCATCGCATGTTCGGAAGTACGACCCCCTCCTTTTGCTAAGACGATGGGATAAAATTCAGACGTATCGCATGTATCAGTACATTCCTTCAAAATCTCCAGGGCGATTTTAGACCCATTCGTAAGTTGTTCTTTGATGTCACTTGCGTCTATATGTTTGCTTTTTAATTCAACAATTCCAACAATGATAGCACCATTCTGATTCACAAAAATGATACAGTCACAGATTTTACGATCGTTGCAAATCTTTTCGCCTTTTATTATGATATGTTCATACGATGTGTCAAGCTTGAGTTTGCAGCCGGTGCCCCTCTCTGAACACCGTTCTATCTTTTTATCAGCAAATTCAGTATTTATACAGTTGATAACAGACATGAAAACTCCTTATGTCATATATCTCTATCTAAATCCCTTTCAAGTCTTATTATCTCATCATAGAGAACTTCATGGACTTTAAGAAATTCTTCCTGTGATATGCCGTCTTCTTCTGTTATCTCAACTTCTGCTATCCTGCTCCCACTTCCAGTCTTATCAAGGTTGAATACGTAGGCAGCGAGTTCATCACGCTCCAGATAATCATATTCGGCATAACCATACTTTTCAGCACGTTTTTTCGGTTCGATTTTACTGAGCATGATAAAATTGCTCAACTGCTCCAGCAGGTACTCGCTATGGGTGGTGATTATTATATACACGCCGTTTCTGATCAGCCGTACCAGATACTTCGCCAATATGCGCTGGTTTGCCGGATGCAGGTGTGCTTCAGGCTCTTCGA
>DAWR01000193.1:0-205 GCA_002506015.1 Candidatus Methanogasteraceae archaeon UBA261
AGTCACTATACCCCGCACTTAAGTACGGGGCTTGTGCATAGCGATTTTGCGTTTATTTTGCCATGTGCTTCGGCATGTTCACTATGGCAAGTCAACACCGATGCTGTAAGCTTGGCATGTGGATCGTATCGCTTCATGTGTTGTGAATAGTATCTCTATGACACTTAAACCGTACCGATCATATTTTTAAGTGTTTGGCACGATT
>DAWR01000193.1:294-561 GCA_002506015.1 Candidatus Methanogasteraceae archaeon UBA261
ATAGATGTTATCGTACACGACTGATGGCTCTGGAATGATAGCATCTGGATCAGGTTGTATGATAGGATCATTACCTTGCACAAAGATGACAACGAACCTATCACCGCAGATGAACGAACTTGTGGAGTTCTCGGCAGTCTCTATCGATACCTGTGTGTCGTTGATCGTTACAACAACCCAACTATTACGACCACCCTCACAGGTTGACGCGTTGAACCCCCTGTTTGCGAGAAACCACTGGACATAAGCCGCCTTCTCACTATAATC
>DAWR01000193.1:610-2187 GCA_002506015.1 Candidatus Methanogasteraceae archaeon UBA261
CAAGAGAATCGTTCTGTTGCGCCGTGTAATATGGCTCAGGTACATCGACAGGTCTGATCGTTGACATTACCATTGGTGCTGCCGTGTCACCGATCCACCAGCCCACACAACAGGCAGACAAAACCGGTCCAACCATTATCAGTGTGTTCAGTCTCACAATTCCATTCCGCATCCTTTTCGTGTTTTGTCTCAGACCTCAATCGCGCTGACCGCCAACTGCAGGATTATCAGTGCATCGATGGATGTTATGTTACCGTCAACGTTCGTGTCAAAGTCTGGATCGAACGGTCGGCTGCCGACTGCGATCTGAAGCGCGATCGCGGCATCTGTTGTTGAACTGGGATCTGTGTCCCTGTTACACCAGAACTCTACGTATACTGGATAATGGTCTGATGCCGCAATTGTCTCATTCATGGTTGACTCGTATTCGATATCGAATCTGAAAACACCGGTGTTCCCTGTGAGATCTGATACTGTTGGATTCGTGATTATGATACGGTCGTATGTGCAATTGGTGGTTTTCGTGGTCGTGTCAACGCTGTTGTTTATGCACCAGTAATAGTCGCTGCCGCTCATCGTAGAATCTGAATCCTCATCGAAATATGAGCAGTCGGCGAGGTCTCCCATGACAATGAAGTCCTGCTCATCAGGATGTGTGCTCTGTGCATACCTGACCACATCATCAAGCGCGTTTATTTCCTCTGTTGCCTCATCCGGGTCAACGTGGATCGTGATAAGAGTGGCATCGAAGTTGCCATCAACCGCTTTGAACGATGCGATGTGCGGCGCTCTATCTCGCGTCTTTGCGTTCTATTTCCGATTCGTGACTACTCAGGTATGTTGATTGGTCTATCGATTGTGGGTCTATGCTTTCTGGCAAGAACAATAACCGCTGAGGGCGCTGGGGAACGCAAGAGCTGTACCATCCTCCGCGTCCCTCAGCAGCCCTATGCGGTTAGATTCTCGTTTGGCGCATGTTGTGTTCCGGGTCAAGCAGTGTCGGTATAGCGAGGTCGCGTGACACTGTTTTAGGTACCTGAGTAGTTATTCCGATTCAACGAGAATGGCGAGAGAGACGCGAAGAGTGTTGTTAACTCCGTATCCACGTCTTTCGTGCTGTTGCACATCCGACTGACCATTACAAAAAAACCACGGAATCCACCAGAGTTAGACAAATTGACCCCAACCAAAGTTACGTTTAACATCCCTGAGGATCCAATCTTTTGATCATGAGAACGATTGAGTGGAAGGGTGACGCGATAGCCTTGATCGATCAGACCTTGTTGCCCGCGGAGTACCGGGCAATCGAGTGTCGCACAATCCTGGAATTGTGCGAGGCGATTCAGACGCTCCGAATCCGGGGTGCGCCCGCGCTCGGTGCTGCCGGGGGCTATGGGGTGGCGCTTGCGGCGCATCTCAGCACCGCAACCACCTGGGGAGAGTTTATGCGCGATATAGGGGGTGCATCCGAGAGGCTTAAGGGCACGAGACCGACTGCAATCAATCTTGCGTGGGGCGTGGATCGTGTGGCAGCCGCGGTCAGATCGGGTGGCGGCGATATCGACGAGGCGAGGGAA
>DAWR01000193.1:2242-3219 GCA_002506015.1 Candidatus Methanogasteraceae archaeon UBA261
GCCTTGGGAAACACGGAGCAGCGCTCTTTGAGGACGGCGACACAGTGCTGACTCACTGCAACGCGGGGAGGCTTGCGTGCGTGGGCTGGGGCACAGCGCTGGGCGTGATCCGGGCGGCGGTTGAGGAAGGGAAGGAAATATCTGTCATTTCATGCGAGACCCGCCCGCTTAATCAGGGGGGCAGGCTCACGGTCTGGGAACTGATGCGGGACAATATCCCGGTCACCCTGATCCCGGACTCCGCGGCAGGCTCGATTATGCGGGCAGGAAAGATCGATAAGGTGATCGTTGGGGCGGATCGGATCACGCGTGATGCGGTATTCAACAAGATCGGGACGTACACGCACTCAGTTCTCGCAAAAGAGCATAATATACCGTTTTATGTTGCAGCACCGCGCTCCACATTCGATTGCACCCGGCTGGAGCAGGACATCACAATTGAGGAGCGGGATTATGACGAGTTGCGGCGAATCGGGGACATTATGCTTGCCCCAGCCGATGCAGCGGTCTACAATCCTGCGTTCGATGCCACGCCGGTTGCGAACGTTACTGCGATCATAACCGAGGATGGTGTGCTGTATCCGGATGGATCAGGCATATTTCACATTCACCCCGCACATTGAGCACATTTATCAATCATCTATCCGCATATTCAGGAGAAAGCATAACAAAGGTAACCAGAGGAAGACCATGATTCAGGAAACATCCGAACAGATACAAAAACGGTTCCTCGAACTGAATGCCGAGATCGAATCTCAGGAGATTGAACGGCGCATCCGTGATCTGGTCGAACGGTTCAAGGTTCCGGCGGCAGAGGCAGAAAGAAGCGTTGTGAGCTATTTCCTGCGGGAACACAATATCAAACGAGAGGATTATTATGGCACGTCAGATGGTGCAGCGCCCATGCAGATATCTGACATCAACCAGGCTGAGCAGTGGGTCAATCTGCGTGCGAAGGTTACGCAGTTGTGGGACAG
>DAWR01000193.1:3301-3442 GCA_002506015.1 Candidatus Methanogasteraceae archaeon UBA261
CGAAATCCAATCTGCCGGCGCTCGTTGAGGGTAAGAGCTATTCCCTTGAGAATATGACGACAGACGAATGGCAGGGGCGTTTCAGCGTGAAGATGAACCGGACCACCCGCATTTCAGAGCTGGACGAGGAGATCGTTACTC
>DAWR01000020.1 GCA_002506015.1 Candidatus Methanogasteraceae archaeon UBA261
GTGAATTGCTTGGGTATTTTGATGTTTTTTTGACCGATGGTCTTTTATTCTCTTAACACCTGAGTGAACGAGACTGAATAGCGCGTCACGTTCAGCTGCTCCCGAAGTTCTGTTTCTGTTTTACTCATGTGAACTACCCTCTTTTGAGTTCCAAATTTACTAAGCACTATTTGGAATTATCCTTTTTATGTCTCAACATTGTACGTAAATGTTTACGAAAGTATGGATAATCGACCCTTCGTCCGTATGCGTTTATAGGTGCAACGGGAATTGCTGCTGGAAATATTAAATTACCACAACAGCAGTTACTTATTCACGAGCTTCCAGAAATAGCATAACCAAAACGTACGTGTTTAGCTAACCACAAGATTACACAGATTTCCACAAGATTTCTGTCTTGATCTCGTGTAATCTCGTGGTTTTTTCGCCTCAGCTAAACACATACACCAAAACAAGACATGATCCTCATACGCAAATTCCAGCCACACGATTTCTCAGGCGTGATCGCAATCGAACGCGAGCAGTTCGGCGAGCATGATCCCTACATGTACATGACCCTCTACGAGTTGAACGAGGACACATTCTTCGTCGCGGAACACGGAGGCATGGTGGTCGGGTTCGTCGTCGGGGTATCATCGCTTGTCGAGGCGAGTGTGTGCGGGCGGGTCTTCTCGATTGCGATACTGGAACCGTACCAGGGGCTTGGCATCGGAACGCAACTCATGAAGAGCGTCCTTAATGAATTTCACAGAAAGAATATCGGAAATATTATGCTTGAGGTAAGAAGTCACAATTACCGTGCCGTGCGGTTCTACCGGCGGCTCAACTTTACAATCCAGGGGCTCGAGAAGGGATACTACACCGACGGGGACGACGCAATCATCATGAAACACCGCGGGTGGATGCCGTGATTGTGGTAAAGATCGGTGGAAGCCTGATTGGAAGTGCACGGGAACTGGTGCGTTCACTTCAAGAATATGCACTGAACGAGAGGGAATGCATCGTAATCGTTCCAGGAGGCAGCGTCTTCGCAGACGCGGTGCGGGGCGCGGACGATTTTTACGGGATCTCAGAGGTGACTGCCCACTGGATGGCGATTCTTGCCATGGATCAGTATGGACATTATCTTGCCGATGGTACTCCGGCAACGCTGATAACAGACTTAACAGAGATCGAATCAACTCCGATCGGGACATCGATCATTCTCACGTACGATCTTCTGAAAAAATCCGATACAGGGATCGAAGAGACATGGAATGCGACATCAGACACCATCGCCGGATGGATCGCATCCGAACTGGACGCCACACTCATAAAAGCGACCGATGTGGACGGGATATTCCGTGACGGTCTGCTTATTTCCAGGATTGTGGCAGAGGAACTCCTGAAGATGGGAAAGACGTGCGTCGATCTGGTTTTGCCGGAACTCTTGCTTTTGCGGTCACTCGACTGTCGGGTTGTGAACGGGAGATATCCTGATCGCGTGATCGATGCGCTGCGGGGGGGTTCTGTGGGGACGCTGATTACTGGCAGGTGAGCCGTTTACTTCGCGGGCAGATATCCAACAGCGCTGAAGAACGGTTCCGTATGCTTGATGCGGCTTGAAACGCCCTCTTTGAAGCGTGAATCGAAGAGTGTTGTTGTGTGGTGGAGGAAGGATTGTGGGGCAGAGGGGGTTGAAGTGACGCATGATCTGTGAGTAACACGCCCGCCGGTGTATAACACGATCTTAATAAAAAGTTTTAAGTTAGGAATGGAATAGTCGTTCTATGTACTCGTTACGTAATATGAAAAATGCGTATATCCAACATGAAGTATGGCTGGCGGTGTCAATATCGTGGGAGAACTGCCAGCAACGTATCCAAAGGTAGACTCAGAATGGGTAATATAAGAGGATCCTGATGTGATAATCACATTCGAATCTGGCACCGGACAGGGTTGGGCTGACGCGACGAAGCCTGATGAACTGGTACGTGTAACTGACATTCCGCACGTGTTTTTGTAAGAAGATCTATTTTTGCAAATGGCGAATAGTGGCTAATGATTGTGATTTTCTGTTTTTAAANNTAAATAAACATGTAAAGCATCCTCCGTTGAAATTGGATAGGTTGCGCTACCACAGTATAAAAATAATATTTTTTAGATATTCAAAACCGCTATCAGTAGAAATTATGGGAAAATGAATGGCAACCTGCGGAATGTCAGATGTTATATGAGCATCGGTTGCTGCGTGTCCATGGTCAGATTGTCCATTGCAGTTTCTTAAGTTCTTCTGATCTCTCAAACTGTTATAGCACGTTGTGCAGTTAGCCGTTCTATCTTCTCCTCCTTTTGCACGTTTTTTGTCATATCTGATAGACTTCTCACCCCCTCCGCCTCTGCATCCCCTGAAGCAGCCGCTTCACAGCATCCGGAAGCTGCCCCCACTGTAGCGCCTTCATCTGCGCTGGCGAGACCATATTCATCTCAACTTTGGGGATTATATTTTAATCCAATAATCGACCGCCTGCGACCCCTTTCTGCCTCATCTGCCCACAGTTTCCCGCAATCATGAAATCCCCTCGCACCCTCAAAACCACTATCGAGCGACCTTATCATTACCTAACCAAAACCCACCTTTTCTCACCTGTGTATGTGTAAGGTTTTTATGAAAAAAGAAGCATTTATAAGCACTAAACTGTAATATTTCTTTACACACACAGATCTCGTAACGATGGCATGAATATCTCGTGGTGCAAGCCACATAAGAAAAGTATGGTTACTGAAGAATAAGTCGGCCGAGA
>DAWR01000149.1:0-1849 GCA_002506015.1 Candidatus Methanogasteraceae archaeon UBA261
GGAACATGACATACCTCGATTCCGGCATCCGGAATATCACTATGCGGTTTGACGGGGTCGAAATCTACCTTGAAGCGTATAATGGAAGCTTTGAGACGTGGTTATACTTAATAGAGTCCGGAGAAGGATACATGCTCGATGAAATGTGGACATCCACAAGCGACTACGACTACACCGATTTCCAGAGACCACCAGCAGAGTTCACTGGCAATTTCAGTGATTACGGGCTGGACACGGACAATGACACATTGTATGACTACCTTGTAATCGATGTAGAGGTCAACGTCACAAAGGCAGGAATGTTTGAATTGGGGGGCGGTCTGGAATATCACAACGAAGCGAGCGGTCAGCATGGGGGGCTCGGCAGTGACCGGAACATGACATACCTCGATTCCGGCATCCGGAATATCACTCTGCGGTTTGACGGAGTCGAGATATACCGTGAAGGGTATAATGGACGCTTTGAAACGCGGTTAAACCTGCAGGAGTCCGGCAAAGGATACCTGCTCGATGATATGAGGGTATCCACAAGCAACTACAACTACACCGATTTCCAGAGACCACCAGCAGAGTTCACTGGCAATTTCAGTGATTACGGGCTGGACACGGACAATGACACATTGTACAACTACCTCGTGATCGAAGCGGAGGTCAACGTCACAAAGGCAGGGAACTACACATTGCATGGCGCTCTGGACTATTGTGGCGACGGATCAGGTCAGTGGGGGTGGATCAATGGCGACGGGGATGGAACACACCTCGATTCCGGCATCCGGAATATCACTATGCGGTTTGACGGAGTCGAGATCTACAATACCGGATGCAATGGAAGCTTTGAAACGCTGTTAATCCTCGATGGGGATGGAGAAAGACATTCAATGGATTACATGAGCTATTCTACCAATGATTACGTCTACACTAATTTCCAGAGACCACCAGCGGAGTTCACTGGCAATTTCGTTGATTATGGGCTGGACACGGACAATGACACATTGTACGACTACCTTGTAATCGAAGCGGAGGTCAACGTCACAAAGTCAGGGGAATATAAATTATATGGCGCTCTGGACTATTGTGGCGACGGACCAGGTCATTGGGGGTGGATCAATGGCGACGGAAATAAAACACACCTCGATTCCGGCATCCGGAATATCACTATGCGGTTTGACGGAGTTGAGATCTACAATACCGGATACAATGGAAGCTTTGAAACGCGGTTAACCCTCCTTGAGGCTGAAGAAAAGTATCCGATAGATGGAAGGGGGTACGCTACCAGTGACTACAACTACTCCGATTTCCAGAGACCACCCGCGGAGTTTACTGGCAATTTTATTGATTACGGGCTGGACACGGACAATGACACATTGTACGACTACCTTATGATCAAAGCGGAGGTTAACGTCCTAAAGGCAGGCGAGTTTGAATTGCGCGGGTATCTGGAATGCTGTGACGAAGAGAGAGGTTATTGGGCGTGTATCGGTGGTGCTGGAAATACAACATACCTCAATTCCGGCATTCGGAATATCACTATGCGGTTTGACGGAGTCAAGATATATGGTACAAAGTATACTGGAAGCTTTGAAGCGTGGTTAACCCTATGCGAGGCTGAAGAAATGCATCCGGTAGATGAAACAGGGTACTCTACTGGCAAGTACGACTACACCGATTTCCAGAGACCACCGTCCGGTGAGGACCCGCCAATTATCGCCATCGCGGACGCCGCAATCGCACTCAAGCTCGCAGCCAGTGGTGGATGGGATCCAGACGCGGACGTGAACAATGACGGACGGGTCACATCGGTAGATGCGCTAATAATCCTCGAGGCTGCGGCAAGGGGATAGAATTATGA
>DAWR01000149.1:1902-11927 GCA_002506015.1 Candidatus Methanogasteraceae archaeon UBA261
GTTGTTGCGCGCGAATCAATACCATGCCACCACCATTAGAATTGTGATCGTCTTCGCAATCATGCTGGAGAGATAGCTGATCGCCGTAATCGTGAACCCGAACCTGCCGAATAGCGAGATGTACATCGAAAAACTGTATTTTACATAGATCATGGTTATGACGACCGCGCTCCCGATCAAAAGCGTTAAAATCGCCTGTTTTTCGGTGATTGCCCCGTCCAGCAGCATCGTGTGTACTGCCGCATACCCTGCTGAGAAATGGATGAACTGCGCGACCAGAGCGTAGATGACATCGCCGGGCAGGCCCAGAAGACTGAGTATCGGGCTGAATGCTCCTGCGATGTATGCACCGGCACCGAGGTTCAGCAGAGCCCCGATTATGAGCATGGAAACTGCCAGAATCGGAACGATCTTTCTCAGGGTCGGCAATGCCTGCTCTATCCCTTTTTTGACGATCTCTCTGTTGAATATGATCGGTTCACGCTTCAATGGCTCCACATCTTCGATTGCACACTGTGTCTTCGGGAGCAGGATCCTTGAGGCGATCAGTGCGCCGAGTGTCTGTATGAACGCCGCAAACATCGTGAGCATCACATAGCTCCCGCCGACCGCGGGTCCGAGCAGCACGATTGCGATCGGCGCATGCACCCGGAAGAGCGACTCGCCAAGAACGGTCGGAAATGTGCTCATCACAACAGTCAGCGCTGTTTCAGTCCTGCCGACCTCGCCTCTGTTGTAGAATTCGGCAAGCATCGACTTTCCGCCGGTTGAACTCATGATGCAGGTGATAAGCGAGAGCACGCATCCGTGGGATAAGTTTGAGACTTTGCACAGCCCTGCCGAGAGCGCGCCGAACCTTGTCAGAAGATTGGTCTCAACGATGATGCTTGCGAGCGTAACGCCGATTGTGATCAATATGATCGGACGTATCAGGGCAATAGCACTCAAGCCCGCAATCGCAACCATCGATCATCGCACCCCTTGCTGGGTTATGTGAAACTCGCAGGAGAGCCCTTCGGGTCTCGACCTGTGCTTCAGTATGATCGCCCGCCGCCTGCCTGTTCCGAGGTGTTCGAGTTTGATGATCGCTTTGGAGAGGTGCTCAATCATGGTTCCGCCGACAGGGCGCAACTGCCCCGAATCGATCTCTGTATAGACCTGATTGGTGATCACGACCGCAACATCGTATTTTCTTGCGATCCTGTGCAGATGTGCGATCTGGTTCGCAAGTCCCCTCCGCAGAGAGATATTGTCGCCGTTATTGAGCGCAAGCCTGTAGAACGTGGTGGCAGAATCGAGAACAACGAGCCCCACGTTCTCTTTTGCCACTGTATCGAGTTCTTTTATGGAAGAGTACTGTTGTTCAAGATTTATCGGTTCATACACGAGCACATCCTTCGCAATCGTTGCTGCATCGCTTCCAGCAATCTGTTCGAATCGTTCCGGGGAAAATCCCTCCGAATCGATGAATACGACCTTCTTCCCACTCTTTACACATTCTATAATCAGCTGGAGACAGATGTTCGTCTTCCCGGATCCAGCGGCGCCGAATATCTGCGTTACCACACCAGTCTCAAATCCGCCGCCGAGTAGATCATCGATGGCAACGCATTCCGATGTAAGGCGTGTAACCCTCATCCCGGTTCATTCCATCTCATTTCACCCTGTACCATCCGCCCATCGTTTCTCATCGCTTTCGTCTGAGCTACTTCACTTAATCCTCGAATAACTTGATGTAGATGTAAGGAATTATCAGCACCAGCGCGATCAGGAAGATCAGCATGATCACTGGTTCGTACCATTCGCCAAACCACCCGGGATTCTCCGCATAAATCTGCTCGAACATGCTGGACATGATATAACCATGGTTCTGGCAGGGTATTAACCCCATCGCTCGTACAACTCATGTTCGATATCGAGCACGTCCAGTATCCTCCCGACAACAATGTCGATAACATTGGAGACGCTCTCCGGCTTCGGGTAGAATCCGGGGCATGCAGGCATGATCACTGCGCCGGCACGCTTTGCGCGAAGCATGTTCTCGATGTGAATCATGCTGAGTGGCATCTCCCGCGGGACCAGGACCAGTCTTCGCCCCTCCTTGAGGCAGACATCGGCTGTTCGCGTGATCAAGGTTCCGGATATACCGTTTGCGATGCTTGCGAGTGTTTTCATGCTGCACGGCACAACTACCATCGAATCAAACCGATACGATCCGCTCGCAATCGGAGATGTGAAGTCACGTTCGTCCGGTGTGTGGGTTGCGAGTCTCTTCACCGCGTGTATCTCCATATCCGATTCGATCTCGATTATCTGACGTGCAGTCTCAGTTACGATCAAATACGTCTCTGCTTTGTCCTGCAGTACCTCTGCAAGGCGTATGCCATATTGCACACCGGATGCGCCCGTTATTCCAATTATGAGTCTCATGTGTCGATGTATCAATGTTTGATGCATGGGGTGTAAAGTTTTCGCATGCACTTAGCTGAAGTGAAAAAGTCTGATTCCGGGGGATTCTATGGTCTTAAAAAGAGGTAGATCAGACAGTACCGGGTCAACTACACACGTACCGCACACCAAAACTTAATGTGCTGCGTACCCGATCTAAATTTATGCGAATAGCAATTCTTGGTGGCACCGGCGACATCGGTGAGGGGTTTGCACTGAACTGGGCAGAGCGGCATCAGATCTGCATCGGTTCGCGCAAGAGCGAGAAAGCAGAGGAGGCGTCCGATCGTTACAACGATACACTCGCCAGTCAAGAACTCAAAGGTGAAATTCGGGGGTTCGATAACAGAACGGCAGCCGAGGGTTCTGACGTGATTATACTCACCGTACCCCACGAGCATGTTTTAGAGGTGATCAATACCGTGCGTCCGGTACTCGACCGCCAGATCATCGTCTCTCCGGTAGTTCCAATGTCTAAAAAGGAATATTTCGAGTACACGCCTCCGGTGCAGGGGAGTGCGGCAGAGGAGATTCAGGAGATGCTCCCTGATGGCATGCATGTGGTTGCGGCATACCACACCATTGCATCAAAGAGACTGTGCAGCCTTGATCCTGCATTCCGGTGCGATGTACTGATCTGCGGCGACCATCGCCCGTCAAAGGATCTCGTAATCGACCTCACAAACGAAGTCGACTGCCTGCACCCGCTGGATGCGGGTCCGCTCGCAGCAGCAAGGACGATCGAGTCGCTCACGCCGATGCTGCTCAATCTCGCCATGCTGAACCAGCTGAAGGATCCGAGCATCAAGATTCTGTAGTATCGAGATTGCAATGTCGCTTGATAGTCTGCGCCCGCACGCAACAAGCATCTTGAAGCCGCTTGCTAGAATTATATCCCGTGCCGGCGCAACTCCCGACGCGCTCTCTATACTCTCACTGATCTTTGCCGCATGCGCCGGGCTTTTGTATGCGCTATCGGACGGCGATGCAGCGCTTACGCTCGCTGCTGGCACGATGGTGCTCTTGAACGGGTTTGCGGATGCTATGGATGGAGAGGTTGCGAGATGTCTCGGCACAACCTGCATGCGCGGCGATTTTCTGGATCATGTAATCGACAGATACGCCGACGTCTTCATCATATGCGGGATATTCTTTGGAGGCTACGTGGACTGGCGGATCGGGGTTGCGGCGGTCGTTGGCACGCTTCTGACCAGTTATCTCGGTACGCAGGCTCAGGCGGTCGGTATTGGCAGGCATTACGGTGGAATACTGGGCAGGGCTGATCGGCTGGTGGTCATAATGCTTGCGAGTGTGCTGTACTCAATACATCCATACGAAATCTACGGGTTTACATTTCCGGGGTGGTCTCTGGTGTTAATAGCAATAGCAAGCAATGCCACAGCACTGCAGCGGTTTGTGTACATCTGGCGGAAATTGTAGTTCTTGCGAACGGTTGCATGCTTTTATGCGCGTGTTCACCATTTGAACCGGTGAAAAAAGCGTTAAATCCTGAATACTGTAGTTTACCAGGTATTACACGAATATGGGTGCTGTAAAACCTGAATTATTGATTTTATTAGATAATTTGGCTGTGCAGGGTCGAAATATTCCGAGAAACGGAAGTGTTAATCTGATACCATATAACCTAACACATCCTGTTGATCGCAAACTCTTTATATCGAGGTGCGCACTATCAGCACAATCATTAGCAATCAGAGGAGGTAGAACAACGTGAATATGAACAAATTACGAAGTGCTATTGCGGCGTTGGTCATTGCTACAACGCTGATCGGAATGGTGTCCAACTGTATGGCGGACCCCGGCAACGCGCCAAACACGCCAGCTGCATTAACCGAGACTGGCATGTCTGAAGATTGGGGATCGAGCCGAACCGATCCGAATGTGGGTATGGCTTACCAGGCGGTCGATTATGGCTATGTGCCGCTTGTGATGGCGTTGGATGCGACATCACCCGAGTGCTCGTTTACGCATGGCATCACGGCAGGAGATCTCAACGGAGATGGCATGGATGATGTAGTATTATTCAATGGGACTTATAATTCAATCACTTGCATGTATACGTTTGAGCACGTATCGGCAGTAAATGGGTGCAATGGTACCGAATTGTGGAGCCAGCGTATCGTTTATGAAACACGGGAGCTGGATAGTCTTCCGGTGCGTCTTGCTGGCGATCTCGATTACGATGGTACGGATGATGTGATCGTGAATTCGCGGAGTTACGACCCGGTCGCCGGCGAATGCACCGCAAGCGTGCATATCAGGCGAGGCTACGACGGAGACCTGTTCTGGAGCCAGAGTGTCACCAGCAATGGCACATATAGCACAAGTATGAGGGCATACCCGTGTTGCGATCTCAATTACGATGGCAGAGACGACGTGATCGTGATATCGGAGCGTTACGACACGGACGCTGATGAATTCACTGCCAGCGTGTATGCCAAACGAGGCTACGACGGAGAGGAGTTCTGGAGTCAGAGTGCCACAGGCAATGGTTTGTATGGTGCATACATGGACGCATTCTCGTGCGGCAATCTCGATTACGATAATGGCAGTGTTATCATCGTGAATTCGCAGAGTTATGATTCAGCCACTGGCGAAAAAACCACAAGTGTGCACGTCATGCAGGGCTACGACGGAGTGGAGTTGTGGAACCATAGCGTAACAGGCACAGATGTAGCATTATGGGCGTACCCGTGCGACGATCTCGATTGCGACAACAGAAGTGATGTAATCGTGGATTTGCAGAGTTACGATTCAGCCACGGATGAGACAAACGTCAGTATATCTGCAAGGAGGGGCTACGACGGCGCGGAGTTGTGGAGCCAGGGTGTTGCAAGCGATGGTTGGGGTAGTGCGGGTATATGGGTTGAACTGCGCGGCGATCTCGATTCGGACAACACGAGTGATGTGATCGTGAATTTACAGAGTTACGATTCAGCCGCGGATGAATGTACTGTCGGAGTGCGCGCCATTCGAGGCTACGACGGAGAGGAGTTCTGGAACCAGAGCGTTACAGGCGATGGTGGAGATGGCGCATATATATGGGCGTACCCGTATGGCGATCTCGATTCCGATAACCTGGATGATGTGCTCGTGAATTTCCGGAGTTACAATTCATCCACCGATGAAAAGACCGCAAGCGTACATGCCATTCGAGGATACGACGGAGATTTACTCTGGACCAGGAGCGTTACAGGCGATGGTGAAGATGGCGCAGATATGTGGGTACACCAGTGTGGCGATCTTGATTCTGATGGTGGTTGTGACGTGATCATAGAATCAGGTAGTTATGACTTAATCGCAGATGAATACACTGCCAGCGCTAACGCCATTCGAGGCTACAATGGAACAAAGTTCTGGAACCATGGCGTTACAGGCGATGGCGAATATGGTGCATGCATTATGTGGGTTGAATCGGATCACGATCTCGATTCTGATGGTATGGATGATGCAATCGTGAATTCGTGGAGTTACAATTCAGTCACCGGTGAAAAAACCGCAAGCGTACATGCCATGCAAGGATACAGCGGAGATTCACTCTGGAACCAGAGCGTAACAGGCACAGATGTGGCGATGTGGGCTTATACATATCCGGATCTTGATGGCGACGGCAATGGTGACACGATCGTGCATTCACAGAGCTATGACTCAGTCGCAGATGAATACACTGCCAGCGTGCGTGCCGTACAAGGATATGGCAATGTGGAGTTCTGGAACAAGAGCGTTACAGGCAAAGATGTGTGGATGGAGACCGATTATCGTAATCCCTGTCATTATCAGTCCAATCAGAACTTTGATTCTGACAACATGGAGGATCTGCTATTAAGCGCGGGAATATCTATTGGTGATGTATATATCCCCACCACTATATGTGCGGTGAACGGCGATTGTGGAACGCCTCTCTGGTGCAGCTTAGCATCATCAGAACCAGAACCCCCTGCAGCACCATCAGTGACTGGCGATTTGGACTATGACGGCGAACTGACACCTGCGGATGCGATGATCGTACTCAATAGCATTGTCAGTGGCGATCACAACGAATATGCGGACGTGAACAACGATGGCGCAGTGGACGCACAGGATACGTTGACGATTCTGCAGGCAGCAGCAGGTTCGATTACGCTGTGATCTGAAAGATCATCAGAAACTGCGGTGCCCTGCGGGGCACACTTCTTTTATTTTTGTGGTAGTGTTAGCTATACCCCACACAATAGAAATCAACAAAATCCTCCTGGGTTTTGGGATGTGTGGCTCTCACCACACCTTGAGATCGATACTCTCGATTCTCACCCGATCACCCTCCGAATGCACAATCACGCCTGAATGCACCTTCTGCATCATGCAGTGCTCTGGCAGAAACCGCACGGTTTCGCCGACATCCGGAACCCTGCCGCGGACAACAACAACATCACGGCAGGACGGCTCTCCCGGAAGTGGCACAAGTACAAAATCCACGGTCAGATGATCGATGACTCCCGCGATCGGTTCGCAGCGCTCAAAACTGAAAGCCCCTTTATCTAAAGGCGTTCTGTTGCATGAACGGACACCCCTGTGAAGGTATTGATGGTCTATGGTGTTTGGCTGCTGACGTGCGGGTGTGACTAAACTATCATTATTAATAATTATAATTTAATGAAAATTACCGAAAGGTTTAAGTGTGATAGCTGAATGGTAAATTACCATCCGCAATCGTTCTGCCCATGGTTGCATGAGGATTCGAGGGTGCAGCACCGCTAAATTCTATGATAGAGTTGTCATATCGGTATCTCAATATATGGTAGAGGGATGCTGCAATCATGTGGATCATGCGCGAAGAGATTGTGGAGATATATAGGAGGTAATGAATATGGTAAACAGGAATATACTGTTGAGTGTAACATTGATTGTAGTGCTCACACTCTCCGCCGGAGTTGTGTTGGCAGATGAAGTTACTTCGGCGATCAACTATCAGGGGCGGCTGACAGACAGCAGCGGCAGTCCGCTCTCAGGAACGTACACGGTGACGTTCAGACTGTATGAAGCTGCAACTGGCGGCACGGCTCTGGACACGGATATACACGATGTAGTCGTCACCGATGGCTTGTTCAACACGGAAATAGACTTTGATCAGAGCTATTTCGATGGCAGAGCACTGTGGCTTGGGGTGAAAGTTGGTACTGATTCCGAGATGACACCGAGGCAGGAATTCAGACCGGTGCCCTATGCGCTGAGCCTTGTGCCGGGAGCGGTGATCGATGGTTCTCTCTCAGGTCCCGTTCTAAAAGTTAATAGCAACGGCGTCGACAGCTATGGAGTTTATGCATATACTGCTGGCAATGACAGTCCTGCGGTGTATGGCTATAGCGTGCAAGATGTCGGCGTGTACGGGAAAAGCGACAGCGGCTTTGCCGGATACTTTGATGGTAGGGTCCATGTCAGTGACGACGTCGGCATCGGGACGACGAGTCCAGGAGAGACATTAGATGTAAAGGGCAGCATAGACTGGACGTATGTGTTTAGCTCACTAAATCGACATCGATAGGCGGCGTGATTTCGCATATTTTTCGATTTTTGATAATGGCTACAATTTCCAGATTCAAAAACGATAACAAGCGGAATACCCTGAGAACTCTTGTTTCATGTCGATTTTGGTCTATTATGGCGCTTGATAGCGAATCTGGTAGCTAAACACATACGACTGGACAAACATGAAGTGGGATCCAGGTGAAAACATCGAACTACGCGGGGCGGGTGAACATAGCTTTGATTTTGCTGATGGAGATGGGAATGACCGGTGGAGTGTATACGATCCCACACATGGTCACATCTTGGTTGTTAAGAACACTGGCAACGTCGGCATCGGGACGACGAACCCCAAGGCGAAGCTTCACGTGGACGGCGTGGTCCGTGCTTCTGCGTATACTACTGGCGGCATTGACGTAGCCGAGTACTTCCCTGCACCCGAAGACCCCGAACCCGGAACCGTTATGGTCATCGATCCAGCCGGCGGCAGCAAGCTCAGGTCCTCTGCAATTGCGTATGACACCACAGTCGCAGGCATCGTGTCCACAGCACCAGGAGTCTCGCTCGGCACAAAGGAGGACGGAAACGATGGCGAGAAACTGATCGCAGTTGCTGGTCGTGTACCATGCAAGGTTGATGCGAGTTACGCACCCATAATGCCGGGAGACCTGCTCACAACATCGGATACGCCGGGACATGCGATGAAAGCTCAGCCAGTTGAGATCGGAGGAATTGAGATATATCGACCAGGGACAACGATCGGAAAAGCCCTGGAGCCGCTTGATTCAGGGACTGGCACAATCCAAGTGCTTGTTACGCTGCAGTGAGCTGCGGGGTGATGACAGATGAAGATACAGGCAATCATGCTTGTCTGGCTCCTCTGCCTTCTTGCGGCAGGCGCTGCGTCGGCACAGTCCTCCGCGAATTACGCTCTGAACTGGAGCGTTGTTTGCAGCGGTGGCGGCGAGATGTACTCGGCGAGTTACGCGATGCAGAGCACAGTCGGGCAGAGCACGATCGAGACTGCAAGCGAGAATTACCGGCTCGAAACAGGCTACTGGTATCGCGATGCGGGCGGCGTGATCGATGAGCCAGGGGTATGCGGCGATCTGAATGGTGATGGTCAAATCACCCCTGCAGACGCCACAATCGCACTCGAGATCGCGGAAGGCAGCCGCCCGTTCGATTCCGCCGCGGACGTGAGCCGTGACGGCAGCGTGACATCACTCGACGCACTGATGATCCTGCAGGCTGCGGCTGGGTTGATCGATATATGCTGAAGGCGGCGGCGGCGCTGGCGGTGCGTTTGTGCGCCGCCGGTCTCTTTTTTTGCCCAGATTCTGGTGAGTACATGCGTAGCCGGATGAAGAAAGCGAAAACATATCCATCACTTCCCTTCCCCCTCCATTTTTTGGCTTGCTGCTCATGACGCCGTTTGAGGTCAAAATCACACGAAAACTATTTGTGCGGTCAGCGAGCTATCATAACATAATGTAACCCTGTAAGATCAGGTAAATCGAGGTTTGTCATGAAAACACGACATAAGACAAAATCGAACGACGGTGGTATGGCGTGAAACGAGCAGTGATCATCGCGAAAGGCGAGGTTCAGAGGGTTGGATACAGGGATACTGTAGAGAAGATCGCCCGTAAGCTGAAGCTGACAGGTTTTGTCGAGAATTTGAAACCTTATGATGTCAGAATCGTTGCAGAGGGAGAACAAGACGCACTCGATAAGTTTATAGATCAGATCAGGATAGAAAAGCATCCGATAACTCCAATATCTGTTGAAGACCTCGATGTTGAGTTCGAGGCGGCGAGTCACGAATTCGAGTATTTCGAGATCAAGCGGGGCGACTGGCAGGATGAACTCGGAGAGCGCCTGGATACAGCAGGTGCGCTTCTATATCGGTCTGTGGAACTCGGGACACGATCTGTGGAACTTGGAGAGCGGTCGGTGGCGATCGGGGAGAAGACGCTTGACAAGCAGGATGAGCACACCCAAATTCTCACAGAGTTCCGTGATCAGACGCTTGACAAGCAGGATCAGATGCT
>DAWR01000149.1:12025-25522 GCA_002506015.1 Candidatus Methanogasteraceae archaeon UBA261
AAGAATATCTGATAATATGGAGCGACTCATCGAGGAGATGCGAAACGAACGAGAGGAGACGCGTGAATCGATGGCGAAGCTGACAGATGCGATCATCGAACTCGCGAGATCCCGAGAACAGAAGTGATGATTTAGCCGGTGATCATCTCCAGGGTACTTTTTTTCGAGCTTCGGCTAACCTCCAAACCGGAGCCTTCGCCTCCAGAACTTTTACATCTCAACTTTGGAAACCCAAAAAACAGCCGCAGCCATTCGATTATCCCATAAATCCCAAAATACCGAAGACTAAATCGGACCCACAATCGCTATCAGTCGACCCCTCGAAACATGCCCAATTTCGCACTTATTTCACGTTGTAGGGGTAAGGTTCCAGCTTCACATTGTGCCGCAGCACCCCGATTTTTAGGATTCTGAATATCTCGGCCGACTTATTCTTTAGTAACCATACTTTTCTTATGTGGCTTGCACCACGAGATATTCATGCCATCGTTACGAGATCTGTGTGTGTAAAGAAATATTACAGTTTAGTGCTTATAAATGCTTCTTTTTTCATAAAAACCTTACACATACACAGGTGAGAAAAGGTGGGTTTTGGTTAGGTAATGATAAGGTCGCTCGATAGTGGTTTTGAGGGTGCGAGGGGATTTCATGATTGCGGGAAACTGTGGGCAGATGAGGCAGAAAGGGGTCGCAGGCGGTCGATTATTGGATTAAAATATAATCCCCAAAGTTGAGTTATATAAAATCACCGGGATGTCTGGAGACGGTGAGATGCACTCAGCCAGTTACGCAATGCAGAGCACGGTCGGGCAGACCATGATCGAGACTGCAAGCGAGAATTACCGACTCGAAGCAAGCTACTGGTATCGCGATGCGGTCGGCGAACCCGGGATCTGCGGCGACCTCGACCGCGATGGCGAGATGACGACCGCAGACGCCACAATCGCACTTGCGATCGCGGAAGGCAGCCGTCCGTTCGATTCCGCCGCGGACGTGAGCCGTGACGGCAGCGTGACATCACTCGACGCACTGATGATCCTGCAGGCTGCGGCTGGGTTGATCGATATATGCTGAAGGCGGTGGTGCTGGCGGTGCTTGCCCGAGCCGTCGGTCTATCTTCATGATCCCGGGTTTTTGTGGTCTGTTACTCTCTAAAACACCTTGAGGTCGATACTCTCGATTCGCACCCGGTCGCCCTCTGAGTGCACAATCACGCCTGAGTGCACCTTCTGCATCATGCAGTGTTCTGGCAGAAACCGCACGGTTTCGCCGACATCCGGAACCCTGCCGCGGACAACAACGCCCTCAAAAGCAAGAACCATACAGACCCCGACCTCCTGATATCTAAAATCATCCTCCCCTCCGAGCCGGTGCCGCGGTCCGATCAGGTGCACGGTGACAATACCATGATCCACCGCAATCACACGTGCGAAGTGGGTTATCGGGCAGCCGAGCGGTCGGTATCTCAAAATATTACCAGTCTCTGGATGGACTGCTGAATCGAACGGATGCAGATCCTCACGGCAGGACGGCTCCCCCGGAAGCGGCGCAAGCGCAAAATCCGCGGTCAGATGATCGATGACTCCTACAATCGGCTCGCAGCGCTCGGAAACAATTGTGGGCAGGAGTTCTGCTATCTGAACGCTCCGCCCTCTGAAGGTGTTCTGGTGCATGAACGGACACTCTTCCGAACCGATTGTTCCATCTATCAGTGCCGCAGCAAAATCTGCGCATCTGCGAAACCCGCACTCACCGCAGTTGTAACCGGGAAGAAGAGCGATCAGATCAGCGATCCCTTTAATCTCACTCATGGCTTTTACTCCCCCGTATACTCGGTAAATCCATTGATGTGGCGCAGGACTCCGAGGTGGTACTTCTTATCGACTCGCATCTCACCTGTGCAGAGCGTACAGATCGCAAGCGGCGCATTGTGGCGGAGCGTCATCCCGGGTGGTGCATCGCCGGTCTCTCTGATCACTTCGGCGAGTTCTGCGGATCCCTGCCCGGTAAGTCCGTTTGACTCAATGATCCTGCAATTTGGGTTCGCATCGATTATCCGCTCGCGAAAGACCTCCCGCTCTGCCTGCGATACAATGTCGCCCTTCGTCGCAACAACGACATCAGCGGTCGTGAGAAGCGGACCCACTTTGAGCGGCGTGTTCGGTCCGGATGTCACATCGATCACGCAGACCGCGAGGCAACCCGACGGGTATGGTGCGCATCTGAGACAGAGTCCCGCAGTCTCGTTCAGCAGGACATTCGCTTGCTGCGCCTCTGCCCACTCAAGCATCTCTGTTGTGTTGTAGATTGAGAAATGATCCGGGCACATGTCCTTTGAGAGTCCGACAAGAACCGGCACATCGAGCCTCCGGAATCGTTCGTCGTCATCGGTTGCAAGGCAATCGATCTTGATTACCGCGGGGCGCACCCCTTGCCTCTTCAAATTCCTGATCGTGTGCAGGAGAATGGATGTCTTGCCAGCGCCGGGCGTTCCTGCGACTACAATGAGTTTCACGCAAAGACCGCCCCGGTACGTTTTAGTTCCACACGTCCTACATGTTCCGGTTCAAAGTGGCGCACGCCCTCGACCAGTTCGCCCTGTCGGATCGTCTCACGGAGCGCAATCATCCAGTTGTCCATGCGCACAAGACTTTTGCACAGACCGCGCTCCTTCCTGGTCGTCTCGATTATCCCGACAACGCCGCCGTTTTTCATTACAATCCGTCTCTTCGCCATCAGCGCCAGAACCGGGTCATGCGTGACAACGACAACTATCTTGCCCTCGCCCGCCAGGAGTTTGAGCGCCTCCTGCTTTCTGATGCCCGCATTCTCGATCTCGTCGATTAGAACGATCGGAGAGTCGCTGATAACAGCGATGTCTGCGGTCATGAGCGCTCTGGACTGCCCACCGCTCAGTATCGTGAGCGGCTCGTCCTCGCAGATGGGCTCGCCTGTGAGCCGGTTTGCAAGCCCAATTGTCCGCTCCACGATATGATCGAGCGTGTCAGAGCTTCTGCCCCTGCTCTTCGCATGCATCCGCAGAAACTCCCCGACTGCCATGTCTGCGAGAAAATGCATGTTCTGTGACAACTGAGCGATGCACTTTCGTCTCGGGTCTCTTCGCATATCCGGATCCGGCGCGGCGCGGTTTATCAGAACCCTTCTGCCGGATGGCGTGTCGTTCTGTGCGAGCTGCTCGATGTCTGCGATGAACGTGCTCTTTCCAGAGCCGGTTGGTCCAACGATGCTGATAATCTCGCCATTCTTGACGGTGATCTCGCTTACCGGCTCTGCCACCCGGTCTTTGTCAACGCCACCAATTATTGTGAGTTCTGTTATGATCATTGCACCCAACCTCCGTTCAACTCCAGTCCCCACTCCTGCTCTCGCTCTTGCCCCCAGTTCCACTGACCCGTGGAATTCACCACAATATCTGCATCCAGCCGGTTGATTACACAGTCCTCTCGTGCCCTGCGCTCGCCACCGCCGGTTATGTTCAGGAGCACGAAATCATCCGGACGAATCCGCGCCTCACTGGCTGCCTGCATGAGTGCGGCAACAGCGATTGCGGCGGCAGGATCTATATCAACCTCCTCTGTTTCCTCAAAGAGACGGTTTGCATCCTCTGCCTCCCGGTTGGTTACGCCATACATGATCCCGCCAGTGGCAGAGAGTGCGTCAGCCACCCCGCCGCAGACTGCGTACGGCGGCTTTCTGTTATATATGATGTCCGTATACATCTCTTTCCAGTCAGAAGAGTTGTTATCGGAGACGCAACCCGCTCCGTTACGATCATCACACCACATCTTGTAAAGCGGTGAACATGGCACATTCTGGGAAAGATGCAGCACAGGAAGTCGTTCTCCAAACCGTCCGTCTCCAATTAATCTGGTTGCGGCTTCGTAGGCGGAGATTCCGCCGGTGCCGCTCCCCACCGCCTGGAAATAGTGATCAGGAACCTTTTTCATGAAGAGAGCTGCATCGAGCATCACTGTACCCATCCCGTCTCTTCGTGCGACGTTTCGTGCACCCCCTTCTCCGATGAATCCCGGTGACCCGGTAATCGTCTCCGCAAACGAGATCGCCTCACAGTAGTCTCCGTTCACCGCGATTACCGTAGTCTCGCTGGAGCGTTCTTTTGTGATCCATATCCTGTGCATGTCAGCAGACGGAACCACAAGGAGGAGTTTCTGTGACGTCTGCGCTGCAACCTCTGCAAACGCTCGCGCGGTGTTCCCCGCGGATGCCACGACCAGCGTTTCATCGCCGCCACGCTCGATCATGCGCTGCATGGTTGGCGCTGACTCAAGTTCCTTGAAGCTGCACGTCTTAATCGCCGCCCCACGTTCGGGCCAGTATCCGCTGAAGCTGATGAATAGATTCTTCAGTCCGAGTTCTCCAGACAGACCGGTGCTTCTGTACGTTACCGGCTTTTCTCCGACAGGAATATGCCCGGTAACCGGAAGCCAGTCGTAAAACGTCCAGATACCGGGGAGGTCTCGTGGTGTTAGCCGGCGTTCCGTGTACTCTGTTCTGAGGAGCGCGGTGTCATCCGGGCAGTGAAGCGCATACTGCGGCTGTTTCTTTCCACATGCAGTGCACCTGACGATGTATTCGCCCATGAGAGCACTGTTTGAGCCGATGGGGGTTATAATGCTTTCCGTTTTCAGTGTAGTTTTGTCCGTATTGTGAAAAATTGCGGTGGTGAATTGTCGGATCAGGTCACACATCCTGCCCCAAAAGTCTTTTTGATCCGCCAGCAAAGAGTGTGGATTATGATTAAGATTGGAATCGTAGGCGGCTCCGGGTACACCGGCGGAGAACTGATCAGGCTGCTTCTGGGGCATCCTGAAGCAGAGATTGCGATTGTGACATCGAGGCGGCTATCAGGAACTCCTGTTACGGATATTCACGGGCACCTCTCCGGTCTCTTTGATCTGACCTTTGAGAACCCATCGCCTGAAGAAATCGCCTCCGCATGCGATCTCGTCATAACAGCGGTTCCGCACGGCGCGGCGATGGGGATTGTTCCGAAACTCCTCGAAAGTGGCACGCGTGTCGTTGACCTGAGTGCGGATTACAGACTACCAGTTGCGGTATTCGAAGCCACGTACGCGCGTGCGCACACCGATCCCGGAAGGGTGGGGGGAGAGGTGGACGACCAGGGTGCGGTCTTCGGTCTTCCCGAACTGCATCCGGAGGTTGCAGGAGCGCGTTTCATCGCAAATCCCGGATGCTATCCGACAGGCGCAATACTTTCGGCAGCACCACTTGCAGATGCGAAAATGGTCGAATATGCAATATTCGACTCCAAATCAGGCGTCTCCGGAGCAGGCGTAGAACCGTCTGATACCTCACATTACCCGAATCTTGCAGAGAACATCCGTGCCTACAACATCACCACGCACAGGCATCTACCAGAGATCGTTCAGGAGCTTGGGCGGCTGGATGGCTCACTCACGAGCATACACTTCACACCTCACGTTATTCCTGCAATCCGCGGAATTCTCACGACCGCACACCTGCTCCTGCATGAAGGGTGCGATTCCGGTCCCAGTTCCGATTATGATACGATCCTTGAGCTGTATAGAGAATTTTACAAAGATAAACCGTTTGTCCGGGTGCGAGATTACATTCCCAACCTCGCAGACGTGCGTGGCTCGAATTTCTGCGATATCGGGCTTGCGTTCCGGGACAATCGCGTGGTTGTAGTATCAGCGATCGACAATCTCGTAAAAGGCGCATCAGGGCAGGCGATTCAGAACATGAACCTGATGTTCGGGCTTCCCGAGACGTGCGGACTTCTAACACCCCCGCTCTCGCCGTAATTCATCTGCCAAAAACTATTTACATCTTCAAGAGCCAGATGTTGCAGTCTATGAGGCAAGATAATCATAGGTCCGATCCGACCAATCAGTCTAACCTGTGTGGCGCAGTTGAGCTGCTACTCACAGCGCAGATATATAACCGATCGGAGAGATTGACTGAAAACGATCTGCCAGCAAAAATAAGAAAGTATTACTGGGATAGTGGAACAAAAAGTGTGAAACGACCGATCAACGTTCGGAACGAGGACGTCACAGCGATATATGAGATTGACAATGTTGATTTTGAAATCACGAAGCTTCCATTCATTGAATTCGAGAAATTCGGATCAGAACTGCGACTCACCGTATTCGATCTTGCAAAGGACTGGTTTTTGAAGCAAGATGGTGGCATAGAGCAGATCCGTATGAATCCTGTGCTCGCATCGTTCTATGAAAAAGACGGCGCTGATGTGAGCTACGAGGATGTAAGACTCGCAGCCCGACCAAAGGAGCGGGATCGGGAGTACCTTGACTCGCTCGTCGCAGAGATCGATGCGTCCGACAAAGACGTCGATTTACTGACACTCGTGCATCTGATCGCGCCCGAGGATGTCAGGCAGCGCATGAACGAACTTGTGCTCACGTCTGAGCAAGAGAAGAAGATCGAGAAGATCATGCAGGCGATCAAACACCGGGAGTATCTCCACGAGATCGGGCTCTGCGAGATCGGGAAGATGCTCTTCATAGGACTGCCCGGAACAGGCAAAACGTCAGCAGCGAGAGCATTGTCTGAAAAATTGAGCATCCCGCTCGTGGAGGTCAGGCTTTCGATGATTACATCTCAATATCTAGGGGAAACTTCAAAAAACATCGACAAAGTCTTTGAACTCGCAAAAAAACTGAACCCGTGCATCCTGTTCATCGATGAATTCGATTTCATCGCAAAGACGCGGATGTCTGATGAGAATGCCGCGTTGAAACGCGCTGTGAATACGCTTCTTAAGGCAATCGATGAAATCAGCCTGATAGACGACGGCGTTCTATTGATCGGCGCTACAAACCATCCGAATCTACTGGACCGTGCTGTGTGGAGGCGCTTTGACGAAATCGTCGATTTTCCACCTCCGGACACTCGAATGCGCAAAGACATTCTCGATCTCGTGCTTTCAAAGGTAAAGGGTGAGTTTAACACGCAGGAGATCGCTGAGATCACGGATGGGTTCACTGGCTCTGATCTGCGGATGGTTGTCAGGGAGGCAGTGCTCCATTCACTCGTTCTGGACAGGACATACATCACACAGTCTGAACTCGTCTCTGCTGCCAATGATTTCAGCAACAGGGTGGGTTTGATGATGAAGGAATACTCGCGGGAATGACCCTGGTATGGCTTTTGACCGGACCCCGACACGACCCATAGATAGAGACGCGATACCATGAAAATCGTTCTGCTCGGCACCGGCGATACCGTTGGCACGCCAAAGATCGGATGCACGTGCCCCGCATGCATGGATGCGCTTGCAGGGGGGCGGAGTTGCCGAACGCGCTTCTCGATTCTGATTGAGTCTGGCGAAGGTCGTGTTCTGATCGATACAGGTCCTGATCTCAGGTATCAACTCCTGAAGGCTGGAATCGATCGCGTAGACGGCGTGATCTGGACGCACGGACACTACGACCATTATGCCGGGTTCGGAGAGTTTTACAGGGTTCAGGATCATGTACCAGTCTACGGACTGAAGGGGACGCTGGACTACATACTCGATTATCTCTATTTCATGGATCCGGTACGCCACGATGTCTCTGTTTACGAGCCATTTCGCTTAATCGGTCTTGAATTCACACTATTTTATGTTTTTCACCCACCGGTTGCCGAATCCGTCGGTGTCATGGTGCGCGAACGCGATAAGAAACTCGTTATAACCGGCGACACCGAGAGGCATATTCCGGAGCGCTCAATTGCGATCATGCGCGACCCCGACCTCCTGATATGCGATGCGATCACACCACCACTATTCCATCTCAAGAAGCACATGAATACCGAGGAGGCAGAGGAACTGGCGGAATCGCTCAATGCGAAGGAGATTGTGATGATTCATATGAGCCACCTCTTTCCGCCGCATGACGAGGCTGTGAAGCAGTGGAATCTCGGATATGACGGAATGGAGCTTGTGCTGTGATCATTAACCAAATTATATCTGTTTAGCTGAGGCGAAAAAACCACGAGATTTTACGAGATTAACACGCGAAGATGGTGGCACATTCAAGATATTGGTGATGTGTTTGCAGGTTATATCCTGCCGCCAATAATTTCTCGTGGAAATCCGTGTAATCTCGAGGTTATACCCAGCGACCGGCATAAACTGCGATTTTCAGGGCGTACACAGTACTGCCACGGAGTGAGTCTCCTCGATGGTCTCTGTGGTCTCTGTGGCTATTGTTTTTATTATTGAAAATCTCAAGTTACGGCAGTGCGGAGTATAACACCCGCTGTAAACGCCCCTGTTATAGGTGCGTTGGAATTGTTAACATCGGATGGTGTAACAGTTTCGGATGATCGATGATAAAGTATATATTCATTGATCATACAGATGTTACAGAATTGAAGATAACACAGGTGAACTGTTTGGATGAAGAAAACAATGGACAAAACGAATTAGCATACGAATCAATCGTACCACTCGATGAGTATCTTGCTGCCGGAATCCACATCGGAACCCAGCAGAAAACAGGGGATATGACACGTTTCATATACAGGGTTCGTGTCGATGGGCTCTATGTTTTAAACGTAGAATTGACTGATGATCGCATCCGCGCGGCATCCGAGCTTCTGTCGCGATATTCCATGCCGAACGTACTGGTCATATCAGCGCGCCAGTATGGGCAGCGCCCTGCAAACATGTTCGCAAAACTCACTGGCGCAACCGCCATTATAGGCAGATTCGTGCCAGGTACGCTGACCAACCCCCAATATGACTACTACATCGAGCCTGATATTCTCATGGTGACCGATCCGACCGGCGACGCGCAGGCGGTAAACGAGGCAGTGAGTGTCGGGATTCCTGTGATCGGACTTTGCGACACGAACAACGCAACATCTAATATAGATCTGGTGATCCCAACCAATAACAAGGGACGAAAAGCGCTTGCAATGATATACTGGCTCCTGGCAAAGCAGATATTCTCAATAAACGGCAAAACGAACTTTGATCATGGCGTAGAAGACTTTGAATCCGAACTATAACAAAGGGATCTACACGCTGATCCTGCAGTTGCACGAAGATGCTACGCGGGAAGTTGGGAAACTCGGGGTTATACATCTGAAGTGCGGCTACTATGCATACACCGGATCAGCACGCGGGTCTGGTGGCTTCAAACGAATCAGCCGTCACATCGATGTCATGCACGGCAGGAACCAAACCCGGAAATGGCACATCGACTACTTGTTGCCGATCACGTCGTTTCGGTGCGCGGTGGCATCACCAACCGATTGCGACCTCGAATGTGTTGTGGCAGCAGGGATCGGATCCGTGTGCGAACCTATTCTTGGATTCGGCTGCACCGACTGCCGTTGTGCATCACACCTCCATTTTGCAGGCATGTATGATGATCTGCGGAATTCCGCTATGAATGCGCATCTTGGTGCGGGGCTCTCTCCGCAATGCTTAAATGATGATCCTGCGAAACTGATTGATAATGGCAAAGACGACCACTGAAAAATACTGCACAACATGTGGTGCGCATCTGGTTGAACCGGGATATGTCCAGTTCCCATGCCCGAAATGTGAAATAACCATCGGGCGGTGCGTATCGTGCCGAAAGCAGAGTAATTTGTATACCTGTCCTGCATGTGGATTTATAGGACCATGAGGTGAGATAAAATGGGAGATGTAGCAGCAGTACTCAAGATCATGCCGTCTGGCGTGGACGTTGACCTCGCAACGCTCAAGAAGAATCTCGAAGATGCGGTGCCGGCAGGAACTGAACTGCGCGGGATAACCGAGGAACCCGTTGCATTCGGGCTCGTTGCCCTGATGGCAACTGTTGTCCTCGGCGATAGCGAGGGCGGAACAGACCCCGTGGAGGATGCGTTCGGGCAGGTTCCTGATGTCGAGAGCGTGCAGGTAGCCGAGGTCGGCAGACTATTATAATGGATTGATGGCATAGGGCTCGTAGATCAGGGGTAGATCGTTACGTTCGCAACGTAAAGGCCGCGGGTTCAATTCCCGCCGAGTCCATCACAGTCGAATGGTTGAATGGGGCAATTGTCGCCTGACGCAATGAAACCGGGAGTGCTTGCGCCCGATCACCCGTATGCACCCCACACATCCTACATGCCCACATACCCTGAGTCAAATAGCAAGCCGGAAGGAACGATGGCACCCGAGATCACCGAAGACAATGTCACAGTAGAGACTGGCGAAGCATTCTACAACCCGCACATGAGAATCGACCGTGAGATTACGATCGCATCACTTTCTGCATTTAACGAGACCATCGATCGCATCGAATCATACGTTGATTCATTCGCGGCAACAGGCATCCGGGGATTGCGTGCCGCTTCAAAACTCGGGATCAGTGTGACGCTCAACGACATAGACCCGGACGTTTCCGGTCTGATCAGACGAAACATCGTTTCAAACGATCTGCAATCACACTGCGAGGCTGCAAACGAGAATGCAAACACGCTACTAAATCGAAGGCGGTTTGATGCCGTTGATCTCGATCCTTTCGGGTCGCCTGCCCCGTATATTGCTGCGGCATCGCACTCCGTACGAAAGATGCTCCTGGTTACCGCAACCGACACTGCGCCGCTCTGCGGTGCGCACCTGAAGTCCGGGATTCGCAAATACGCATGCGTACCTCTGAACAACGAGTACCATGCCGAGATCGGGGTGCGGGTCCTGCTGGGATCAATTGCGCGGGCGCTCGCAGTGGTGGATGAGGCAACGATTCCGCTTCTCGCTTATGCAAGGCGGCATTACGTCCGTGTCTATGTGAGGGTGCTGAAACGGGTCTCTTTTGCTGACGATTCCATGAAGAAACTTGGTTTTATTGTTCACTGTCCACAGTGCAGCTTCAGAAGACCGATAGTGGGTCTTGCGCCACTGATGTCAGGTGAATGCCCGATATGCGGCTCCATGATGCAGGCTGCCGGTCCGCTCTGGCTCGGTCACCTGCACGATTACGCGTTCTGCGAATCGGTTATTTCCGAGTTGAACGAGCAAGGATCTGACAAACATGCGATCAAACTTGTGGAGATGTGCAGAGACGAGATCGATACCCCCACATTCTATGATTACCATCGAATCTGTCACACAATCGGAATTTCTCCGATGCGAATCGATCTGGCGGTCGATAAACTCCGAGAGTCCGGATTTGAGGTATCCCGGACGCATTTCTCAGGAACAGCGTTCAAGACCGATGCGGATATCCGTGCGATTACCAGGGTGCTCTCGGAGGGGGCATGATGTGGAATTTGGTCGTTTGGCATTGACCGTTTTGGTCCTGATTATGTGGATATCCACATAAAACCACACGATTACACGGATTTCCACGAGAAAGACTACCATCTCTTGTGTTAATCTCGTGAGATCTCGTGGTTTGCTAACACATACCCCAAAAGAAACCCATCACCACACACGCCAAGAAGATAGTCACGGCTCGATTGCGCCAACCGCAGCCACCAGCAGTATATGGGTCATGCCACCGCCTCATCGCCCACACCCTCCTTCGCCCGCATTATGGCGATCGGAACATCGAGATCCCGCTCATCGTATCGGACAGTCGCATGCCTACGTCCAATCCATCCTTACGCCCATCGATCCCCTCAACATAAACGAGCACATCGAGGTCCCCCCTTCATAAGGTCTAAAATATTCAATATCCTTGATCCTTTCTGCTCCAAATTCCTTTGAAACTTCATCTCTGAGTGTCTTTATAATTTTTTCTTTGCTCATCTAAAATCCCTCCACAAGGCTTTTGCAGGTGTCAACGACCACGGAAGCGCCTAATATTGCAGATCCACACATATCTTCCGCAACCTCTGCATTCAGATCGTAATCACACTTTATACGCATCAATCGCCATTTATTCATCTGCTTAGCAAGCGTTTCATCTCCAAAGATCCTTATAAGTAGTTTCTTGAACTTGTCCACCAGTGACCCATGCCTCGTAACATCACGTTGCATCTGCACCAATCACAGATTCCACCACAACTTTGAGAATTGCATGTTAATCCAATGATCGACCACCTGCGCCCGCGCCCGGATTGCAGTAGTCTAACGCATCATTCAGTCAGGAGCAGCCCCAGAAACCGGGTATATCTCACCAGATCTTCGACTCTGATATTCTCATCCTCGGCATGCGCCCGGCTCTCAAGCAGCCTTCCGACGCCGTGGCAGCAGACCGGCTGTCCGGTGATCTTGATCGCATAAGCGACATCGAGGCTGCCCTGTGCACCAGCGAGCTCAATTTTGCGATCGGACACCTCGTTTGCAACCGATAAAACCCTCCCGATCCACGGATGGTCGGTATCAGTGGACATCGGCGGATACACAATCTCATACGTAAACTCATACTCGGTATCAGAGTCCGCAGCACTCTCCAGCGCCGCTCTGATCTCATCGATTGCGCAGTCGAAGCTCTCTTCAGGTATGACCCTGCGATCACCCCGTATTGTACATTTTCCAGGGACTATGTTCTCTTTTACGCCACTCTCAATCATCGTGATGTTCAGAACCGGTTTTATGTGCGTCAAACCCGTTTTCTCGAAGATCGCGGAGCTTCCCGGAATAGCCGACCGCCTCTCCTCAACCTCACGCTTCAGCCTGAGCAGCCCTTCCATCAGCGCAACCGATTTTTCGAGCGCATTGACCCCGAGAAAACCGCTTCCACTGTGATGCGACCTTCCAAGGACGTCGAGTTGCCACGTGAGTATCCCGTTCGTCCCGATCACGACATCATCGCTGTCTCCGTCCATGCAGAGAAAATAATCGCCCGACAGGAGACCGATATCTGCAAAATAGCACAGTCCCGAATAGGGTCCAACCTCCTCATCGGTGGTCAATGCGATGTTGAGGTTGTATGTGGGAGTAATACCAAGTTCCCGGATCAGAGAGAGTGCGGTCAGGAGTGCGGCAACCGCTGCCTTCGAGTCAGCCGAGCCCCGTGCATAGAACCTACCATCCCTGACCGTGCCGTCAAATGGCGGAACCGTCCAGCCACCACCATCACCACCCCCTTCTACAGGAACCACATCGAGATGCGTGTAGATCACGAGCGTCTGATCAGCGCCACAATCGAGATACGCGTGCAGATTTGCCCTTTTCCCGTGCAGTTCCGGATTTTTCATCTTCCGCTTGAACAGATCATCAGGGATGCATATCTTCTCAACGTCGAACCCGAGATCCGAGAACATCGGCATCAGGTGGTCAACGATCTCTTCGTAGTTGTCGCCAGGAGGCGCAATCGTCGGCATACTCACAAGATCTGTGAGAATGCGCAGCGAACCGCTAGTTTTTGAGTCGATTGTGTCGAGTATTCTGGCATTCATGGGTATAGATGTGCCGTACGTGGCAATAATAATTTCTGATCGGGTGCGGGTTGCGAGAGCCTTTTCGTTGGGCACGAATCATTGAATACCACGCACCGCGACATAACATTGCCGCAAAGGTACGTGTTTAGCTAACCACAA
>DAWR01000149.1:25556-31050 GCA_002506015.1 Candidatus Methanogasteraceae archaeon UBA261
TGTTAATCTCGTGAAATCTCGTGGTTTTTTCGCCTCAGCTAAATACGTACCCGCAAAGCAAAACAAAACAAAACAAAACAGCCGGAACCAGTGCCGACAAAACCAGTGATCAATGGCTATGTTGCAACCGGCAGGAGACACCATGACCGAATCAATCATCGAACTTGCGCATGTCTGGAAGATCTTTGGAGAGGGGGAGGCAGCCGCTGTTGCAGTCAAGGATGTGAGCCTGACGATCAGCAAAGGCGAGTTCGTATCGATCATCGGAGCGTCCGGATCTGGTAAATCGACGCTCATGTACCAGATCGGGATCCTTGACACGCCAACGAGGGGTGATATTCACATCAAGCACAACAAGGTCTCTGATATGAGCGAGAGCGAGCGGGCAAGGGTTCGAAGGGAGGTGCTCGGATTCGTGTTCCAGCAGTTCAACCTGATACCGACGTTCACAGTGCTCGAGAATGTCGAGATCCCGATGGTGCTCCGGGATGTGGATATAGACGAGCGGAAAGAGAAAGCGAGATCGCTTCTCGAATCGCTGGAACTCGGGCACAGACTCAATTATTTTCCGAATCAGCTATCAGGAGGTCAGCAGCAGCGAGTCGCAATCGCAAGAGCGCTCGCAAACGATCCCGAGATCATACTCGCTGACGAGCCGACAGGAAACCTCGACACGAAATCCGGAGCCATGGTCTTTCAGATTCTCGAGGATTTGCACAATCAGGGAAAGACGCTCGTTCTGATCACGCATGATCCGGATCTTGCCGATAAGACGGAACAGACGATTAAGATGCTGGACGGAGAGGTCGTTTAAGCATGCCCGCATCAGAGAAACGCCAGAGTCGCCTGAAAAAACCGAAAACACGGATCCTGTCAGCCATACCAACCCAATTTTCGCCCCTGCCACACCTGATGCCCCTACTACTCTCACTACTCTTATTGCTCCTGCTGTCACTCTCAATTCTTCCCGATCACGTATGCGCCACAACCGAGATCACGGTACACCGCGCAGACTACAACGGCTGTGTGCTGCTGATAATAGACGGTCTCGGCTCATCGTACTGCTATCCGGAATTCACGCCGCACGCACTCGATAATTCAACGCTAGAAAAGGCAGACTGCACGAATCTCCTCGCAATCGCCGGAGGTGGCATGCGTGCAATCGATGTGCGTGCCCCGGTGACGAGCACGCATCCAGGACACTCGGTGATTGTGACCGGGTGTGCGGACGCAAAACCCCCTGCGGTCTCCGACAGGAGAACGATCTTTGATGTCGCACACGAAAATGGGTATTTCTGCGTGGGCGTAATGGAAAACGGAGATTTCGAGGAGATGTGCGCTGAACTCGATATAATCCTGCATGTCAAGAAGAACTCGATCACAAACCCGGGAATCGCAATCGACGCTCACCCTCATGGGGATGAAGACCTTTCGAACGATATCAATGATCTTATGACCGAATGGAGCAATATCACAGAGTACCTTGGCGATAAGGACGGCGTTGAGCGATATGTCGCATACAACCGGTGGGCTATCGATGTGTCGGATGCGATCGCCCGGAATCTCTGCGAGAGCCATGCCCCGTTCATCATGATAATCAATGTCGGAGCCGTCGATTCAGCCGGGCACCACCTCGGCGCATCCAGGTACCCTCTGGTGATCGACGGCACGGACGACGCGATCATCAGGCTGTATCAGCGATGCACAGGCAACGATCTGCTGTTTGTGCTGACCGCGGATCACGGAATGGGATTTGTGACCAATGACGCGGCTCATGGTGGGCATGCATCGGATAAGTACGCTAAATATCCGGAAAGCCAGATGATACCACTCGTATTCAGTGGCATCGGAGTCGCAGAGGGCACAATCGCAACAGCCGGGCAGGAAGACCTCGCACCGACGCTGCTCTGCCAGATGGGATTACCCACTTCCGGTACCTTATGTGATGGAGATGCGCTGCCTGTGGGAAGATATTCGGATTTACGAGTGTTGGTGGAGTCAGGAAAAGATGTGGCGGATGTTGAGGTGCGTGGCTGCGGAGACACCGTTGGGGGAACATCCGATTCCGAATTTATATTCAGAGGTCTGGACCGGGGGTACAACTACACGATAAAGGTTACAAGGAATGGAAAGACTGATGAATACGAGTTGTTTCTCGATTCTGATTACGTTGTCGATTGTTCTGCGGCAGGGGATTTTTTGGTAGCTCCGGATGTGCCAGAAAGTCAGAAGCGGGAAGAGCAGGCGGAATCGGCGGGACTGGCTTTCTGGCAGGATGATGCATGGGCAAAAGTGCTCCGGATAGCGGTGCCGATTGTTGTCATAAATCTCGTCGGGATATTTTTGATTGTGAGAGTTATGCGGGAGTGATGATGATTAATCGGTTGCTGCCGCTGCTCTGTGGGCAGACTTGTGATTGCGAATGTTACAGACGGTCACGAGTCATGAACTAACCGATAACTCCAGTAATTCTTGCCACATTCTCTGCTGCTTCCCGGTTAAGCCCGGCTCCGAGAATCGTGTAGCGCTCGGGACGCACCTCATGCGCATGAACGAGCGCATCGAAGACATATTAACTATTCGAGGTATCGACAGTTTAATTACTGCATATAAACATATCTCCAATCGAGGACTTTGAAATGACTATGACAATTATATTACCCGATGGCGAAGAAGTCGAACCGGCGATAAAGAAGATAAATGCTCCGGAGTACAAGCAATTTTATACGACAGGGGCATTCGGAGGCGTTTTTGGAATATATGATCTCCGGATATTTTTTTATAAAGAGGATATAGTAGAGGATGACGACAGACTGGTTCTGGAGCGAGAAGTGCAAACATCGGTTGTAATGTCATTAGCTTCTGCAAAACAGTTTTCAAATTGGTTGAATGAATCGATCTCTAATTGGGAAAAAGAGCATGGAACAATCTATGTCGGTGAACAGGAGTCTAAAAACGATTGACAACACTCGCAGGAGGATTTTAAATGGAACAAAATATTAGATGGGGGACAGATACCGAATCTCCGTACCTCATTTTTGAAAGAATGGGCGTGTACAGACACATCGCCCCGGACATACACACCCACCAACCCGAAGATTTCACCCCCTCGTTTCGGTTAAACGGGAGGGATATCCTGCCATCCACTCTTACAGGCGCACCCACTCGCACGACTACAGGAGCTCCATTGGTGGATTCATCACATTTAAAACAGTTAAAAGTAGGTTATCATCCAATCAAGAAAACAAGAGGCATACCCGATTTCATTGACGCATATTTGAATGATACTATAAGATTCGAAGACGAGGCGTATTTGGAAATCCGGAGAAAATGCTCAGAAATCCTGAAATCTGAGGGATGGGGTAAATTATATGGTAAGAAGACGGTTGATGAGATTATGGATGAACTTAGAGGCAGAAGATAATGATTTGCATCGACACGGACGTCTTTATTCGGGATCTGTTAGATCCAAATGATGATAAGGCGTTGATGAGTAGAAAATTCATGGAAGAAACATCAAGCATTGTCAGATGCACAACAATCTTCAATATTTTAGAGATATGTGGCGTACTTTCAGCTGCTCGAAATTTAGACGTTAAAACCACCTTTACCGACTTTCATCGAGACAAGACCTTGAAAATAATATATCCCGATTTCAAAGAATATACAGAATCACGTAGTTTCTTTAAAAATGTGATAGATAATTGTTTGGCATATATGGGGCGACAGATGGGGTACAAGGATTCCGAGATTTTATGGCTGTGTGAAGAAGCGAATTGTGATATTTTTATCACATGGAACACGAGACATTTCAACGAAAAAGGAAAGGTCAAGGTCCAGACTCCAGCCAAATATCTTGAAAGCCATGAGATGCGTGGATAACACTAATCAACGACGCCCGTAATCCTCGCCACATTCTCTGCTGCTTCCCGGTTAAGCCCGGCTCCGAGAATCGTGTAGCGCTCGGGACGCACCTCATGCGCATGAACGAGCGCATCGATCACGCATCGATCCAGAACACCGAGTTTTGCAGCGGTTGTGGGTGCGCCGATCCTGTGCAGCGCATCCCTGATCTGCTGCCAGTCGCCACCATGCAGATACATCATCATGATCGTTCCGACACCGCACTGCTCGCCATGCAGGGCTGGCTTTGGTGCGATTCGGTCCAGCGCATGGCTGAACTTGTGCTCTGATCCGGACGCTGGCATGGATGAGCCGGCAATACTCATCGCAACACCGCTTGAGACGAGCGCCTTTATCACAAGCCTCGCAGACTCCTCGAGTTCGGGTTTGATCGTCTCTGCGCGGTCCATCACGATCTGCGCGGTCATCCGGGACAGCGTCGCCGCATACTCGCTGTACGGCGTGTTCCTGAGCCGGTGCGCAAGCTGCCAGTCCAGAATCGCGGTGTAATTCGAGATAAGATCACCACACCCTGCCGCAAGAAAACGATATGGAGCGTGTGCAATAATCTCTGTGTCAGCGATTATTCCCAGGGGCGCCTGTGCCGGAACCGAGACGGTGTCGCCGTCTCTTGCGATCGATGCACGCATCGATGCGATGCCGTCGTGTGCTGCCGCCGTTGGCACGCTCAAGAAGGGGATGTCAAGCATCGTCGATGCGAGTTTCGCAACATCGATCACTGTGCCGCCGCCGACTCCAACGAGAAAGGAGGTGTTCTCTGCTGTTTCTATCACGCTGTCAATGTTCTCCTGATCAGCGTTCGTAACGATTGCGATGTCTGTTGCGAATCCGTCGCTTGCAAGGATCTCTGATACGGACTCGCCAGCGATCTCTCGCGTCTTTCTGCCTGTTACGATGAGTGCACGCCGCCCGAGTTTGAGTTCGGTGCACATCCTACCGGTGTCGGCTATGATGCCGTGTCCGATCGCAATGCTGCGCGGGAGTTGCATCCATTTCTGGGATTTTGGGGTCATTGGTGTGGAGTGATTGTTTGAAAGATGTTGTTGGAGATGTACGGGTCTGGATATACAATAGTTTAGTCTTTTATTATAAACAAAATAGTTGCATAAGTTGTATATGTTTTGTCTTGCCAATTAAAAGATATTTTCAACTTTTCAAAATCCATCTCTTTGTTATTATCCAAAAATTCATTTATCTTTCCATGTAACAATTTTTTATTTCTTTTAAGTTTCCAGCTATCTTCCAAATTCTTTGAATCAATTAAAACCAGAAAAAATCTATTGGCAGCGTCAAATCTCCTAATTCCTTGTTCTTCATAAAACCATTTAATCAGTTCTTCTGGATTTTCTATAGTAGTCCGGATTATTTCTTTTCTTATTCTATGAAATCTTTCGATAAATTCCTTTGCTTCGTTTGATGTGTCCTCCAAAATTCTTGTCAGAAGTTCAGAGAAAATATCCTTTTTGTTTGCGTTTTTATCATAATGGATATTTTGCTGTCTTGCAAACTTTTTCAATTCTGTTAATTCCGGTCTTAAATCCAATTCTTTCCTTTTTAGTTGCATATATCC
>DAWR01000149.1:31075-33098 GCA_002506015.1 Candidatus Methanogasteraceae archaeon UBA261
TGTAGGCAATAGACGGGGGTGATCCTTAAACATGTCTTCTATCAATATAGAAGTCCAATGATTATACCACGAACATAATATATAACCCCGAAATCTTGGATTTATGTCATTTTCGATACTATTATACAGTTCTTCATAATTTTGGATTTTCTTGATGTAATTGTTGACTACGGTTTGTTCAACGGCATTTTGATAGAAACCACCCCAATCAAAAACTTTCAGTTTGTAGAGCTGTGAATATAAATAATCCTCATTTGCAATTCTCTCTTTTCTTTCTATGTCATATATTTGTTTGATAAAATTATCTATCTGTTCATCTGCGATATTCTTGCAAAACATAAATTCGAATAAATCCCTTCCGGAAACTCCAGAGACATCAAATTCCAATCTCTTTGCTAACTCCCTCAGAATATTGCTTCTTGATATTGAGCGCATCTTAAGAAAATATATTCCGAACTCGTGGTTGAATATTTTTCCAAAATCGTTTTCCTGGTAACATCTTTTCATTTTTCTAAATTCTTGTTTCATATCCATTCGTGTCCCCCATTGTCCACATATTCTCTTGTCTTTTAAAATGTGTTTTTAGTATATTTAAAATTTCTGATAGTTTGAAAAATTTGCCTTGTTGCAACAAGTCGGAAATTAATAAGTTTAAAATTTGGTAGGTTTCCAAACCTTTTCCACGGCTATGTTCTAAATAATCCCCAACCAGTTCGACAAAATAATCTTTGTTCTTTTTTACAGAGATGAGTTCAATGTCCTTGACAACCCTGTCCGGGTTTTTCCTGAAGGTTAATATGAAATCGGTTTTTAATCCAGCTCTACGAGTATCCTGTACAACTGAGTTGGCAGAATATTCCAAAGTTTCGACTTTTTCTAACTCAAAATTAAGCCCATTTGTATATGTAATCAAATTTATCCATGTTTTATCATCCAGGCTATTAAACATCAGAGAGAAGTGATGGTTTGGCTTTAATATCCTCTCAATTTCGGCGAAGGCTTCATTTAATAATGCATAATAATTGGATATATGTTTATCTCTATCTTTGGATTCGCTTATCACAATCTCATCTTCGTAATCGACATCTTTTTTAAGCCAGCTGTTCCACATCATGCTTAACTCCAAATACGGTTGCCGATTGCCATGCGGGGGATCTGTTATCACATAATCCACAGAATTGTCCGGTATCTTTTTTAACGCTTTTTGAGAAGGAGCATTCAAAAGAAGCAAATTTTTTGAATCTAACAGTTCTTCAAAGTCGTCGGCTTTGTTAATCAGGTATTTTTTGTATTCCAATCCTTTTTTCGCCTTAAGAATTCTTTTATACCTATTTTCAAAACAGTTCCAGGCATTTATTTCAAAATTTTCTTTCGGCAACCAGTAGCCAATCACCCAACTACCCACTTCTTTCCTCTCAGTTTCCCTCGATTTGCCATTGAACTTCCCCCGTCGTTTGACAATAAAAACCATCTTACTGGCTTGCCCAATCGAAGCAGTGAAACAAAACCTGAAGAACTCTCTGATATCAACATTTTCAATTTTTTCTATTCTATCCATCAGAAACGATAACGCCATTAAATTTCGCGGTGTAAATAAGTCATAAATATGGTTTTCACGATTTGCATTGATCCGTGAATTATGAAAGAAATTATCCTTCGGATAAAAGTAAGGTATTTTATCATAAGAAAATGATGATGCCACTTCCAAGTCCTCTTCTGTCGGCTCTTCGATAATTTTTCTTCTGCTTTTTGTATTATTTTTATACCAGACCTCTGTCAACTTACCATTATCCCAGATAAAATGTGTTCCTACAAATTTTTTGTCACCCCTCTGCACATCATAAAAAGAATTTATTTTATCCTTGACTTCCGACTCTAATCTGCTAAATTCTTCCTGTATCAAGTTTACCGGTATCTTGCTAAGCATCTGTTTTGCTATAAAAACCGCAGATGGATTTATATCTATCCCAACTGCTTTTCTACCTGTAAAAATGGATTCTGTTATCGATATCCCCGAACCGCA
>DAWR01000069.1 GCA_002506015.1 Candidatus Methanogasteraceae archaeon UBA261
GTATGTGTTTAGCTCACTAAATCGACATCGATAGGCGGCGTGATTTCGCATATTTTTCGATTTTTGATAATGGCTACAATTTCCAGATTCAAAAACGATAACAAGCGGAATACCCTGAGAACTCTTGTTTCATGTCGATTTTGGTCTATTATGGCGCTTGATAGCGAATCTGGTAGCTAAACACATACGTGGTTCCTAATATATGTTATTGAGCATGTACTGTTAGGGTGAATTTTGTGAGTAATGCATCGGGGAAACTCTGTGTTCCTATGTGGGTGATTTTCTATGAGGTATACTAACAAATCGTATATATTTATATCGGCTATGTGCTGGTAACCCACAAAAGTGCTCACTGTATCGGAATGTCACTGTTTGTGATATTTGATTGACTCTTAACCGAACCTACGCACCACTACCAAACTAATGGTGGCACCTAAAAAATGTTAGCTACTGAAGACCGTGGAATTCGCGTCTTCATCACGAATCCCACGAAACTATGAAATGCGACTATTCAACGTCCCTGATCATCTCATCTTCTTGAGAAGACCACCGATCTCCTCATGAAACCCGAGTTCGCCGCCCTCGGGAACGGTCTTCTTGATGCCTCTGTGCCCCTTGCGTGGAGGGTGCAGCCTGAAGACTGGTTTCAATTTCGGGATATCCGAGAGTTTTTTATCGCCGCTGCAGACCGCTTCCGCAAAGTCAGGTATGGCTCCAAGTTCGCATTCATCCATATACTCCTGCGTGAGCCGTTTTCCGCCTTCGAGACGCCCTCTCAGCGATAAAAGATTTGTAAGCGTATCAGAGTCAGCCGGACCCCATGCGACGTAGTCTTTCACCTTCCTAATCATTCCCGTGTAATTCGGGGTGTCATCGAGGATCACACAGTGATTGACGCTTGTGAGTCGCAGCATCCTGAGCGTGTCCGTGACATCAGGGCGCACGTCAACACTTCCGCGAATCCGCACAACAGCGTACATCATCCACTCCTCGCGCCGCGCATCATTCTGGTCTGCTTCAGCGCATCATACGTCGCCTTTGCGAAGTTGAGCGTGGTTCGGGTATGACCCCATGTCCGGGTCCAGACGTCCTTTATGCCTGCCATCTCAAGAACCTGTTTTGCCGTATCGCCTGACGCGATTCCAAGTCCTTTGGGCGCGGGTTTCAGTTCGATACCGACGCTTCCTGCCTGTCCGGTGACGAGGAATGGTACCGAATGCGGATCGTTGCAGCCGCACTCCCATGACCCGCAGCCTCGCGAGATCCTGGTCACATTCAGCTTCGCATTGCTGATCGATTTGCGGATTGCAGGTCCTGCCTGCCTGTCCCTGCCCTGCCCGAATCCGATGTAACCGTCCTTGTTCCCGACGATTGCAACCGCCCTGAACTTGACCCGTCTGCCCGAATCAGTCATCCGCTGCACCATGTTCACGTCCAGCACCGCCTCCTCGAGGTTGGGTAGCAGTACCTCAATTATCTCCACTTCTCTTAACGGAAGTCCTGAGTTGAGTGCGGAATCGATGTCAGTTATCGTACCGCTCCTTACAAGTGAGCCGAGTTTGGTCTGCGGTGTCCAGTCCGCTGTCACATCTTTCGTCTCTCTACTCCCTCTCTGCCCTCCTTGTCTTTTTGTATTCTTCCTCTGCATCTATGCCCCTCCGAATTTTGATGTGATCTCTGTCTTTGTCTTCTCAAATAGCGCGGGCAGGTCAATATCCCGGTATGCGGCAACAGCCTCACCACGGATGCGTTCATCGGATGGGAAGACCTCCGGATTGTGCGGGATATCCATGCCCGCATCAACCGCACCGCGGAGCGCTGCATAGATATTTGACCCGAGGGTTGACGCGTGCAAGCCAGTGTCAAGCACACCTTCGGTGTATCCGTTGTCTATGGCATGATATCCAAAGAGCAAGCCAGTCAGGTACGCTGCTGTGGTATTTCCGGTCGCCCCGGAATATCCGTACTTTTTGAGTTCAAGCGATGTGGCAGATGAGAGTATCATATCGCCACAATCTCCAGGGATTGCGAGTTGTATTCGTATATGGCGTGTGCTTCTACGCACAACCACGCGTGGCTTCTTTGATAGCAGTAGCCTGAGCCGCTTGTGGTAGTTTGTTCTGCCTTCTCTGCGTCGTCTGAATGGGACGCGGTATCGCGGTCCGGTCGCCATTTAATTGCCCTCCGTTTTCATCATCATATCTACGTCTCTGTAGCGCATAGCCGCATAAAGGTTTCGTCATCATTATATACGATGAGTGCACCTATAATAGTGGGAGTAGATATATATGAGAACGTGTGGATTGCATAAGTTATACGGGTTGATATTGATTGTCATGATGCTGGCAGGGGTGATCGGGGTGGCAGGAGCGCATACGTACGATCCTGATAGGGAACTGTGCTGGGCAGTGGACGATATCGATGGAGACGATATGGAATGGGGCGACAGCGTGGAGGTGTACGTTGAGCATCTGAACGCCACGTATGCAATCGAGGTTGTTGATTTTCATGTTCTGGATATCACGGTTGAGATGGATGAAACAAAAGAGGATCCATGTTCAGATAGAGAGTGCATTGTATCTCATGATGCCAATTCTGTAAACCTCAGAATCTATAAGAATCAGACACTCATCGGAAGTTTTCCGTTCCAGGAATATGAGAGTGAAACCGGGAGTTGTTTGGACTCATTCTGTGCAAAAGAGGGCAGCTGGGACAATCGTGGTATAGTCTGGAACGATGGTAATGAATTCTTTATTGGGGTGGATGAGATCACGTGCGAGTTTGCGGACGAGGACTGTTTCTGCACCGACCCCATAAGAGAACATGCCGAAGTTGTGTACTCTGTAACGAAACCGCCTGAGTTTGAAACCGAGGTTACACTGTATTTAATGGCTGAGGATGAGGACGGGAATCCGGAAGAACTCCCTACAGAAGGCGACAGTTCGGTCGTTCGCTCGAATTCGATGTTTAAAGCAGAGATTAATGTGGAAAATATAGAGAAAATGGATGCATTCCATGTGGATGCGACAGTTACCCTGACTCCGGTAGAAATGATCAATGGAAAATACCCTCCGGATGGCATAGTAAAGAAGATATACGAGGGGGAAGTTGACGCCGATAACAGGACATGGATCGATGACAAATTCCCGATCGATCTCCGCAACGAGGTGAGCAACCGATGGATCGGTGGAGGCAATGACTGGTTTGCTGGAGAAAATGATACCACATACACAGTCTATTTCAAAGTTCCGTCAATTCCGAAACGAACAAAGTACGTAATGGAGATAAATCTCATATACGAGGACTTCAAGGAAAAATCATACCGGTTCACAGACAACGAAACAATAATCGAGGTTCTCCCGGTAGTCGAGGTCAAGAAAGCGATCGGAACAGAGGACTATGCTTTCGCCGAGGAGGAAGCAGTAGAACCATACATCCCAGAGGTCACTTATGTGATTTACGAGGATTACGAGCCTTACGTCTTCTTAACAGTCAAAAACTGGGGCGATTACCCAATCCACGCGTTGAGCCTCTCAGACCTCCCGAATGGTACGTGGTTCGATCCCGCAACCACCGATCTCAACGTATGGAAGTGCGCGCTTCCTGCGGAGTTGCTGAAAGTCCCTGACATGGAGTCGGACCGGTGGAAATGGGGGTTCTCGCTCAAACCCGGCGAGGTTATGATGTGCGCATATCCCGTGAGCCTCCTTAGACCGGGAGACTACGAACTTGGAGCAGCGGTCGTCAAC
>DAWR01000055.1 GCA_002506015.1 Candidatus Methanogasteraceae archaeon UBA261
CCATGGTGAACACCCGGGAGAATGATTCTATTGCACACTATAATAAACTATCGTATATTAGGACACTACCGTATAACTTTGCAACTCCCCTCAAAAGTGCTGCAAAGAATTGATGATGCAGACAACCCAATACGAGTCCTACAACATGCAAGTGAAGACGCCAGCAAAACCCGAACTACTCGCGCCAGTGGGCGATTCCGAATCGCTCATAGCCGCTGTTGAGAACGGCGCGGATGCAGTTTATCTTGGAGCGAAGATTCTGAGCGCAAGAGCGTCCGCAGACAACTTTACGATCCATGAGCTCACAGATGCCATCGATTATGCGCATCTCCGCGGCGTAAAAGCGTACATCACCGTAAACACCCTGGTAAAAGATCGCGAGGCTCGTGATGCGGCAGATCTCCTCTGTCGTCTCGAGGAATCCGGCGCAGATGCCGTGATCGTGCAGGACATGGGGCTTCTCTCGGTTGCGCTCTCGCTCACGCCACAACTTCCGATTCACGCAAGCACCCAGATGACCGTGCACAACAGCGAGGGAGTGCGGTTTATGCAAAATCTCGGACTCAAACGAGTCGTGCTCGCAAGAGAACTTAGTTTGGATGAGATAAAAGCGATAAAGGAAAAAACGGAGATTGAACTTGAAGTATTTGTGCACGGTGCGCTCTGCATCTCGTATTCGGGACAATGTCTCACAAGCAGTATGATCGGTGCCCGGAGTGGAAATCGGGGTTACTGCGCCCAGCCGTGCCGGAAGAAGTACCGGTTACAGATGAAAACGAGCGGGCGAACGGATGGACTGGTGATAGGCGGAAGCAGGATCGAGACGGACGGCGAGCACCTCTTAAGCCCGAAGGATCTGAATACGAGCCGGATTCTGCCGGAACTGATCAATTCCGGCGTCGATTCCTTCAAGATCGAGGGGCGTCTGAAGCGACCCGAGTATGTGGCATGCGTTGTTGGGATATACCGCCGTTTAATCGATAGATATGCGGAAGACCCATCCGGGTATTTTGTTTCAGACGAAGACTCACTGCGCCTTGCGCAACTGTTCAACAGGGGATTTACGACAGCGTATTTCGGGGAAAAACCGCGCGGTAGTCTGATTTCCCGAAAACATCCGTACAATCGCGGAGTTTTTGCAGGAACAGTTCTCACTTATGACCAAAAATGGAATCATCTGCGTGTCAGGCTATCCTGTGAGCTGAACAGCGGAGACGGGATCAGAATAGAGATCGGAAGTGATGCTGGCGGCGCGGTTGAGGCCGGCATGACTGTGCCCCGGATGTATGAGGGCTGGAGGCTCGTGAACCACGCTGAGAGTGGTGCAGTCGTTGACATCCCTGCTGATGCGTTCGCTGATCTATTCGATGATGCGTTCGCTGACGGGTGTCCGACTCCTAAAACCGTGATCTACAGGACGCTGGACAAGCAGCTCATGGACTCGCTCAGAAGGACGTTCACATCCGCAAATCCAATCAGGAGGGTCCCCGTCACAATCAGTGCAAGAGCAGTTGCGAAATCGCCGTTTGAACTGCAGATTGCGGACAACGACGGCAACACTGCCTGCGTGCGCTCGGACTACATAATCGAGCATGCGGTCAAGAGACCGACAGCAGAGGAGGAGATCGTGCGGCAGCTCACAAAACTCGGAAACACGGTCTTTGAGGCATCTGGTGCCGATGTCAGAATCGAGGGCGATGTGTTCATCCCGGTCAGCCAGTTGAAACGGATCAGAACCGATGCGGTCTCAGAGCTCGTCACTGCACGGACCGCCGGGCGGAGGCGCCCCGGTTCACGGAACGCACGTCATATAACGCACCCCCCGAACACGTCGAACACGCTGAACGCCACGCATGACTCTGCCGCAAACACAGAGCCGGGGGCGGAGCTGGAGGCATGGGATGGGGTAAGGGCACACTGGGCAGGTGCATCCGAAAAACCATCGCTAGCCGTTCATGTGAAGACACTTGCGGGCGTTCGCAATGCGATCTCCGGGGGCGCGGATGTGATCTATCTGGGCGGCGAGAGGTTCCGCGGCGAAGAGGCACCCAATCTCGAGGCTTCTCTTCGATATGCGCAACAGAGGGGGCGTGCAATCTATCTGAGCACACCAGGGATCGTAAAAGACGCCCGAATTGCGCAGGTGCGGGAGACTCTCCTCTCTGCAGAGAGACTCGGTTTTGACGGGGTTATCGTCTCCAATTACGGCGTCTTCAGACTTGCAAGAGAGATCGGGCTCGATACAATTGTGGACAGGTCGTTCAACGTCTTCAACCGGAGCTCGCTTGAATTCTGGATTGCGAACGGCGCAAAGATGGTGACACTGTCGCCTGAACTTAACTTTGCCGAGATCAGTGCGATTACGCCGCACGGCGCGGCCGAATGCGTCGTGCACGGGCGGCTCACGCTCATGGAGTCAGAGCACTGCGTGGTTGGCGGAATCCTTGGATGCGGGGGCATAGATACGGGTATGGGTGAGCATGAGCGCACTGCGCCGTGCGAGACTGGCGAGTTTGAGCTGGTGGACGAGAAAGAGTATGTCTTCCCGCTCAGGATGGATGCGGATTGCAGGACGCATCTCATGAATCCGGATGGACTCTGCATGCTTGGTCACATCCCCGGGATCATCGGAACCGGCGTATCAAGCATCCGAATCGATGCAACCGCAATCGATTGCGCTCGCATCGAGGAGATCACGCGGCTGTACCGTGACGCGGTCGATGGGCAGCTCCCACGTGGCAGGAAGGCTCGAGGGATCTGCAAAGAGATGACGGGGGGCTACACGACAGGGCACTACAGACGGGGCGTTCTATGATGATACGTCTCTCAGGTGCGAATTACGTAGGCTGGCGGCAGATGCTTCTCCGAAATCCGAGCTCGGAAGGATTCTCTGCGAGTTTGTTGGGGCGTGTGGGATGCGCAATGGTTAAGTACTCTTGTCTCCGATGTTAAATCTGGTAACAATGACTGCAATCCCTGAACTAATGGTTCTTGTGCTGGCGATATTTGCGGCAGTGATTCTGTACAAGATATTGAAAACAGTAAAGAAGATGCTGATTAACACCATAATCGGTCTCATCGTGCTGGTTCTGGCAAATCTTGTGCTCGGGCTTGATATCGCTTACGACTGGATTGTGATTCTAATATGTGCTCTCGCCGGCACATTCGGCGCAATCTTCGTAATCGTGCTTCACTGTCTGGGAATTGCGTTCTGACGTTGGGGGCTGCGGCAATGACCGCAAGCGACATCACCGGAATTACGCCGGCTTCCTACAAGGGGTCTGCTCTTCGCGTTGTGCTCTCGAAACATGGCGGGTGCGGGGGCGCAGTTGTGGTTGCTGTTGTGGGTGCGGCTGCATGGGCGCAACCACATCTTGAGGGGATATGGAATGAAATGAAGACCGGATTCGAAACGCTCGAACGCTTTCATTCGTTCGATGTGTTCCTGTACATCACGGACACTGAGCGTGCTTTTTACCTCTATTAAAACAGCATACGCATCATCACCCTGGGTACGTCGATCTCCATGCTATCGCCATTTTTGTGAGATTTTATCCTTTGAGAAAACGCTATCTATTTTGATCCCCCTTTCTTGAAACATGGCAACAGCACGGGGCGCGATCAGCCCTTCCACGAACTGCCCCCACATTCCGAAGAATCGTATCAGAGAATCGCCCCTGGCACCATCGTGGCGTGGCAGCATAGTGCTCCTGCGCAATAGTTATATACTGTAACTACCATAATATACTCTTGGTGAGAATGGAGGATGCGCGTAGATCTACAACTCGCTCGTCATAGCTACAGATATCACGAACATACGAACAATTGGGGGTTAACACCAGATGGGCATGCGAAACGTAAACGACAGCAGCATACGAACGAAACTGATGACTATCTGCATACTGCTCGTTGCAATTCCGGTCATAGTACGTGGATACGCGAGTTACAACGCTGCAAAGGCGGGGATGAATGATGAGTCCGATGTAATGCTCCAGCAGCAGGCGTTGATCGTCAAAGGAGAGGTTGCAAGCGTATCAGAGGAGAGTTCGTCGTCTGTGCAGGATCCGACCTCAGCGATACAGGAACTGACATCAGAGGCGCAGGGCTTGAGTGATATTGCAAACGAGTTGGCGGACGAACTGAACAGATTCAAGGTAAATGCATAGGGGGTCAGAAGAATATGGGCAACGAAGAAGCAATTCTCGTAGCATTCACGCTTTCAGATGGATTGTACGGGGTTGAGGTTGAACAGGTGAGGGAGATAACCGCGATGCGGGACGTCTCGCCTGTTCCGAACTCGCCCGACTATGTACTCGGCGTAACCAATCTCAGGGGTCAGGTAACAACCGTTACCGACCTCAAGAAACGCCTCGGTTCCATGAGTTCGGAAGAACCGAACAAGAACTCACGTATCATTATAGTCGAATCAGAGGAGGCTCTGGTCGGAATGGCTGTCGACTCGGTGCGCGAGGTGATGCGAATGCCGAGGGACAAGATAGATTCGGTGCCTGATGTTGTGAGCGACTTTGATGTCGAGGCTAAGTACACGAGGGGCATAGGCAAGCTGAAGAACGGGGAACTGATAGTGCTTCTGGATATGGTGAAGATACTCGCAGAGGAGTGATTGCGAGGGGGAGTGGGGGTTGATTTGGGTTCCATAGCGGACGCTGTAGGTCGTCTTTAGGGACTTGCTCGATATTGCGTAGATATCCACATATAAACCACGAGATTAACACAG
>DAWR01000062.1 GCA_002506015.1 Candidatus Methanogasteraceae archaeon UBA261
TTGTGGACAGACTTGCAGAGTATTTGCAGAGGACACAGCCCGACCTGAAAGGGTTCAATCGCAGGGGGCTCTATCGGATGAAGCAATTCTATGAGACCTATCGCGGCAATGCAAATGTGTCAGCACTGCTGACACAATTGAGCTGGACCAACCATCTGCTGATCCTGTCAAAGACTAAAAGTATGGAAGAAAAAGAATTCTATTTGATGTTATCTATTAGAGAGAAATATACCTCAAGAGAACTGGGGCGACAGATCGACAGCGGTTTTTATGAACAGTACATGCTCTCCAATGCAAATGTGTCAGCACTGATGACACAATATCACCCCGATATCGCGTCTGCTTTCAAGGATACCTACATCCTTGATTTTCTCAACCTGCCGCATCATTTCTCTGAAAAAGACCTCCGGAACGCGATTACGCAGAATCTCAAGAATTTTATTCTGGAATTTGGCAAGGATTTTACGTTCGCGGGAGAAGAGTACAGGATACAGGTAGGCAACAACGATTATTACATTGATCTTCTCTTCTTCCACCGGGACCTGTCCTGTCTTGTGGCGTTTGAGTTGAAGATCGATGATTTCAAGCCGGAATATCTTGGCAAGATCGGTTTTTACCTCGAAGCCCTTGACCGCGACGTCAAGAAACCGCATGAGAATCCAAGCGTTGGCGTCATTCTCTGCAAGAGCAGGGATGCGGAAGTTGTGGAATATGCGCTGTCTCGCAACCTTTCACCTGCCATGGTCGCCGAATACAGGACAAAGCTCATCGATAGGGAGATTTTACAGCAGAAGCTCCATGAACTCTTTCTACTATCGGAAGGAAGTGTAGAGGGGGGAGATTCTGAATGAGCCCAGGTGGTGAGTTTAGGGGGCGTTGAGGGAAAATCATGCCGGAACGGGTGCAAGAGGTCATAAAAAACGTACGGAAGCTTGAGATCAAGACTCAGCGGATGGTAGAGGGCATCATAGCAGGATACTATCACTCGGTCTTTAAGGGCAGAGGGATCGAATTTTCGGATATTCGGGAGTATGTCGCAGGCGATGACGTCCGCGCGATCGATTGGAATGTGACTGCACGAATGAACGCGCCGTTTGTGAAAGAATTCATCGAAGAGCGCGATTTAACCGTTTACATCATTATAGACGTGTCCGCAAGCAACGAATTTGGTTCTGAGCAGCGAAAGCGGGATTACGGGGTTGAGATCGCGGCGTCGCTCATCTTTTCAGCGCTTGCGAACAACGACAGCGTCGGGATGTTTCTCTGCACAAGTGAGGTTGAGGAGTTCATACCACCGAGAAAGGGGAGGTCACATCTATTCAAACTGCTGCGGGGGATGATCTATTTCGAGCCCGAGAAGAAGACGACCGATCTCAACAACTGCGTCAGGTATATATCAAATGTTGCGAAGAGGCGGAGCATTATGTTTGTCATATCGGATTTTTTTGCAGAGGATTTCGAGAAGAGCCTCGGGATTCTGAAAAACAGGCATGAGGTGATATTAATCAACGTAAGCGATGTGAGAGAGTCTGATATTCCGGATATCGGGTACGTGATGATGGAAGACATTGAGACCGGCGAGCAGTTTCTGGTAGATACATCCGACGGGATGTTCAGACAGAATTATGTCGAGATCATGGACCGGAGAAACAAGTTGCTCTCCGAGAAGATGAAACGGCTGAAGGTGGATATGATCAACATAAGGACTGATCAGCCCTTTGAGATTCCGCTGCGGCGGTTTTTCAGGCTGAAAGAGAAGAGGATGCGGTAAGTTTATTACGCGAATAGAAAAAAGCAGTGTTGGTGATTCGGATGGAAGACATATACTGGATAACTGGGAAACAGGTGTTGCTGGGATTGTTTGTCTCATTACTCGTCGGATGCGCATGCGGTACTGCGCTTGAGTTCAGCGGAGATGTAGTAGAACTGACAGGCGCGCAAAACGAAGATATCGTCTGGAACAAGTCCAATTTTGGAGGATTCTGTTATGATCTGGGCGATGGTGTCTGCGCTGGCGTTGAAACGCTCTTGATTACCGCGGGCACGCTGGAAGGTCCGGATGTTGACCGAACCATCGATGAAGGCAACCTGATCTACACCATACGCCCGATCTGGCGTGAATACAAACTTCATGAAAATCTCGGGTTGACTGTTGATAGTGGCTATTATGGGGGAGACTCCGGGTACTGGATTGAGTTCTGGATGGGCGAGATGTACATAGCCATCGAGGGGAACGCGGATAAACTCGTAAAGCCGCTCGTTGAATTCAACAGCGCCGACATCAAAACCCTTGCATCAGGCGAGAAGTGGGATCTTGGCGGAGGTTTTGAGCTCGAAGCAAAGCAGATCGATCTCGAGGGCAAGAAGGTGTGGCTAGGTCTGTACAAAGACGGAAAAGAGATTGATAACGAAGTGGTCTCCACTGGTAATCCAAATCTGCAGGATCGTGTATACACGTACACAGAAGATCTTGCCGGAGAATACGACGTCCCGATATTTTCATGTTACGTCTCCGCAGTATTCAGAGGGACATGCTCCGATCTGGTGCAGATCAAGTACGTCTTTCTGATCGATGATGATCTGACCAAAATTGATTGTGGTGATGTGTATGGTTCGATGGATGTGATGACCGTAAGTTCTATTGAAGTCGTCCTCCGAAACGATGAAACCACCATCGATCTGAACCCGGGTACGACCACACCCATCATGGGCAATCTATCCTTCAAAACAAAAGACAACACAGGTGCAATAGAGCTCTATTTGCATCTGATAAGAGATGAACCACCTGTGCTTTCGGGCGGTGGCGGGTTTCTGCCGGACGATTGCCGGGTCGGTTCGGCATGGGATCTATCCGAAGGCTATTCAATCGCGGCAAAGGACGTTTCTCTTGATGGAGCTAAGGCACGGATCATCCTTCTGAAGGATGGCGTGGTGGTCGATGAGGTGGTGCTGACAGAAGAATATGCAGCTACGGTTGATTCGGACTCCCGGTACGGATATGTAAAAAATGGAACTGAGATCATCAACGCGACACTGAAAGCGGCGTTTCACGGGATTGCTTCGAATGCAGTCGAACTTGGAGAGGTCTATCAGCACTCAGAGGATGGTGGCAGCGTATTGACCAACAACGAGTCGCATTTATTCAAATTAGCGAATCCAACCGGCACCTTATGGGCTCTTGCCGATGGTTACGTGCTCACGATGAAGGATGTCGGTTTTAACTGCGAAGTCTGGCTCGAGTTGTCAAAAAATGGCGTAATAGCGGAGGAAACTATATTGGCTGAAGGTTCTGAATTGATTTACACTTCTGGCGCGGGCAGTATAGACTGCGTGGTCGATCGCGTGTTCTGCGGCTACAAGGCAAATGCGGTCAAACTTGTAGGTCTCGACCAGTATTCTGATACCGATGGGACTGCGCTTCTCACCAACGAGTTCCATTTCTACAAGACCGCCGATCCGGATGGCATGCAGTGGGAACTCCTGGACGGGTATTCGCTTACGACAAAGGACATCGAAGAAGTGAACTGGCGGTGTGACGGTGGGGATAGAGTCTGGCTCGAGTTATCCAGAGACGGAAGCGTGCTCAAAGATGATATACTGGAACCAGGCGACCTTTTCACATACGAAACAGGAATCGAGATCGTCAATTGCACGGTAGATTGCGTATTTTCTGGCAGTTGTGCGAATGTAGTCAAACTCAGGGGTCTGAATCAATACTCTGAGACCGGCAGGCAGTTAATCGATTGTGGATCGAAGACATTCGCCACTGAAAATCCAACAGGAGAAATCTGGGAGCTTTATGAGGGATATTCGCTCGATGCGAAGGATATCGATCTGAGGGGCGATGCGGTCTGGCTATCGCTATCAAAGGACGGTGTGGTCATGAAGGATGCGATCGTCAACGCCGCGTGGCAGGATGTGGAGGACAGATGGTTTGAATATTATAATTCGACCGGTGCACTGGTGTTCAGTGCATACGTTGACGCGGTTTTCCGTGGCACCGAAGATAACGTTGTTCAGTTAATGTGCGCCACCCAGTACTCAGAGATCGATGGAAGTGTGCTGATGGAGTTCGGAGAAAGTGAGATAAAAATATTAACCGCGGGAACTGCGACCACCATACTCCCATTGATCGTAGCCCCCATCGATGGACAGATATTTGCGGAGGGAGATGTGATAACCTTCAGCGCCACAGCATCGGATGGTGCACCGCCGTATTCGCATGGATGGTATGAGAATGACGATGTTATCGGAACCGGAAATTCATTCGAGACTTCTTTTGGCACCGGAACCCACACTATCACCCTGATCATAACCGATGTCGCAGGTGCAAGTGTTAGCGAGCGGGTGCGGGTTGAAGTTGGAATAAGGCTGCGAGGAGATGTCAATGGGGATGGTGTCATAACCTCCGCGGATGCTGTGATCGTTTCCGGGATGGCTGTCCGTGGTGAATGGAGTCCTGCGGCGGACGTGAACAGTGACGGCACGGTCACCTCGCTCGATGTGCTCATGATCCTGCGGGCTGCGGCTGACGCGGTAGACTCATGACCGAGTCTGATATTCCGGATATCGGGTGTGTGCTGGTTGAAGTTTATGACAACGTTTATCGGAAAGTACGCCAAATCTCTGGTGCGCCATAGGGGGCATATAACACAATGATATCCGAAAATGATATGATCAACATATCAAAGTACGCAAAAAAATATGGGTTAGCAAAGGTGATACTCTTCGGCTCATCCAACGAGAGAATGGATGCGAATGATATAGACATTGGCGTGATTGGACTGGCACCCGAATCATTTTTTGATTTTTGCTGGGAACTATATAGGGACCTATCCAAACCGGTAGATGTTATCGATTTAAGCAAAGATTGTTTATTTAATAGACTTGTAGAACAGGAGGGGGTGGTGTTGTATGGTTAGTATACAAGAAAAAATTCGTGCTGAGATGGAGAATATTACAACTGTTCTTACTGACTTGGAAAGAGTGAAAGATGAGCCACACAAAGAACCAGTGGTCATCGTAGGACTGGGGGCATATCTCCAAAATATATACACGGGGATGGAAAATATTTTGAAACAATTATTGTTATATAATAGGATACCAATACCCAACACACCCACGTGGCACAAGGATTTGCTGAATTTGGCTGTTGAACATAGACTCATAACCGGGGAAACAGCAGACAAAATGGGTAAATATTTATTTTTCCGTCATTTCTTCGCGCATGCGTATGGATTTCTTTTAGATGAAGCAAAACTGAATCCTCTAATGGACAACATCTCTGACGTTTATACTGAGTTCAAAGAAGAAATAGATAACAATCTCATAAAAATCGAAGAATAAACCGATACAAGTTTCATAGACTTCGCCCAAGCTCTGGGTGGGGTGGATAAGGCTTTTTCCATCTCGGTTGCACAGAAGATCAATCACACATACAAAGAGGTTCGACAGAAATGCGTTATATTGCGATAGGGTGCAACAAGGTGAGATAAGATGGGATTTGGATTCTTAGAACCCATGAGACTGCTGCTTCTGCTGATTATACCTGCGATCTATTACGCTTACACAATCCACCGGAAGAAGAAGCGGGCATCCGCGCTCAAATTCAGCAACCTCGGAATAATCAAAGAAGCATCCGGTAAGAAGCATTCATTGCGTCAAAATCTGCCGTTTTATATGCTGCTCTTTGCAATCACGCTTCTGATCACAGGACTCGCTGACCCACACATACCGCTCAAGCAGGCAAAGGAGGGCGTGAACGTGGTTCTCGTCATCGACAATTCAGGGAGTATGCAGGCGAACGATTACACGCCGACCCGACTTGAGGCTGCAAAGAGATCTGCTGCGATCCTTGTGCGGAGTCTCGATTCGAAAGACAACGTCGGAATCGTGGTCTTTGAGTCCGGGGCAACGACAGCCGCATATCTGACTCCGTACAAGGATAAGGCTCTCGAGAAGCTAAAAGCAGTCGAACCGAGAGAAGGTAAGACCGCGATAGGTGATGGGCTGGCTCTTGCGATCGATATGGCAACGTCGATACCGAACAAGAAGAAGGTCGTAATCCTCTTAAGCGACGGTGTCAACAACGCAGGCGTCGTCGCCCCGGACGAGGCAGTCGCCTTTGCGAGGACGTTGAATATCCAGGTGAATGCGATCGGGATGGGATCCGTCGAGCCTGTGGTTCTTGGCCATGACTTCTTCGGGCGTCCACAGTATGCAGAACTCGATGAAGCGACCCTAAAAGCGATTGCAACAGAGACAGGAGGGCGATACTACAAATCGGTCGATGACAACACACTGGATGAGATATACTCAAATATCAGCCAGAATATCGAGCGCGTCCGGGAAGAGACGAACATCAAGGACTGGTTCTTTGCGGCTGCGCTTGTTCTGCTTCTGGTATATCTGTATGTGATCTATGGCAAGTACAGGATAATTGTGTGAGATTGTATGAGGGAATCGCAATGAGACGAGGACGAACGCTATTGGCACTGGCAACAATGGTTGTAGTTATGGTTATTGGCATGACTGTGATCATGCCATGCGTCGCTGCAGAGCGCCTAACTGTTGAGAAGACCACCCCCCAGACGGATATTCAGGTCGGCGATGATGTAACGATCATGCTCAGGTTCACAAACCCGTTCGGAACCGAAATCCCTGTACAACTCGTCGATAAGAACGTGTTCGGAAACAACGGACTCGATATCCAGTGCCTTGAGCGAACTCTCCCCGATCAGAGAGAAACGACGCTCTCTTACGAGCCGATCAAGCCGTACGCGCCCGGAAGCTACACGCTCGAACCGGCAACGGTCACATATACCAATCCGGAAACCGGAAAGGAAGAGTCTGTGACCTCAAACGCTCTCAATATCACGGTCAATGGCACAGCAGCGCAGGGACAGGCGCAGGGCATAACAACGGTCTATGAGTGCGGCGGGCAGAGCATACACTCGACATCCTACAGTTCGGGAAGCTCGATGAGTGTTCAGATCGGAGGTTCGGCAGGAACCGGAGGGATGGGGCAGCAAAGCCAGCAAAATCAGCAGGAGGGAGATCCCGGGGCGCGGGTCCAGAATAACCAGCTAAACCAGAATACCGGCGCAATCAAAGAGGAGATGCAGCGGGAGATGCAGAAACAGCAGCAGATGGGAGATGAATTTAAGAAGCAGCTTGCAGAGAACCCGGAGTTTCAGAAGAAACATCAAGAATTGCTGGATAATGGTTATAATCTCACGAATGCATCCGTAAATCCGGTCTCAAACAACACCGGCGACTTCGAGCTCGGATACCAGAAACCGGGTGGCGAAACTGCACGCCTTGCCGGCAGTATGGAGAACGGGAGCATGCAGGAGTTAATGTCTCAGACGAGCGAGGATACGAGCGCGATCATGGATGCGCTGGAACAGAACCCCGAGTTTCAGCGGCTGGATCACGGGCTGAATGGGAGTGGATTTGAGAGAGGTGCTGTTGCGTTTGATCAACTCTCGCAGAACCAGACACGAATAACAGTCCCCTATGCGGGCGAAGACGGCGAGACGAGGGAGATTTGCGCGGATTATGTCAATGGGACAATTGAGAACGTCGCAATCGTCGGCGAATCCGAACACGAGCAGGGCATGTTGTGGATTCTAATGCTCGCTCTGATTATATGTGCGGCGTGTGTTGCCGGCTGGTTTGTTCATAGGAAATATCTAAATAAAGTCGCCACACCACCTGTGCAACCCATGGAAAAACCTGCAAATGTAGAGGTAGATTACGTTGCAATCTCCGGAGGGATGATCAGAGAAGCGCGGGGTCTCTTCGAGCGCGGTGAGGAGAAGGAGGCGTACGCAAAAGTGTCAGAAGCACTGAGATTCTATTTTTCACATAAATTCGGAGTATACCGAGAATTGACCGGAATAGAGACTGTACATTTACTGAAAAATGAGA
>DAWR01000088.1:0-9557 GCA_002506015.1 Candidatus Methanogasteraceae archaeon UBA261
ATAACATTCAGCGGCACCTCATAAAATCATAAGTCATAAGTCATAAGTCGTAAATCACAAAATGTACGTGTTTGGCTAACTACAAGATTACACAGTCTGCGAAGCAGCGGCGCAGCCATCTTCACAAGATTTCTGTCTTGATCTCGTGGTTGTATATGTGGATATCCACGCAACATTGGGAAGTACCATCACGCCAGATATCCTTGGTATGCCCCGGAATACCCTGCAGTCTCGCTTGCAAGCCCCATAAACAGCAGTTGCACGACACGCGCACCTCGCTTTAGCCGGAACCCTTCCTTGTTTGCGACCAGAAGCAGGCACTCGCTCTTGCCTTCGTAGCCGGAATCCCAGACCGCAGTCTCCACGCTCGCCCCGCATCGCAGGAGGCTTGATCTCGGTCGTGCGATTGCGATCACATCTTTTGGGATATGTACGATCTCGCCGGAAACGATCTTGTAGCAGCCGGCAGGGAGATCGATCCAGCCGTCGTCACCGAATGCGAGTTCGGCAGACTCGGGGAGCACTCGCTCCGAATTGTCGAACGCGATCGCGCCGGTTCCGTCGAACGCGAAGATCCTGTCAACGGTTAGTTCGCAGCCGTTCACCTGTATCTGGGTCTCTGAATCAATCATCCCCTCAACAAGCGGTGGATCGTTCTTCATCAGTTCATTAATCTCGATTTCTGATAGTATCGTCATGATTCGCTCTCCTTCTCCTGCCTATCCCTATCCATATTCCCTTTCTCATCTACAGTCCCATTCTTGCCCCCCTCCGCCTTACAATCCCCATTCAGTTGTTTGCCAACGATTGAGTCGGCAATCGAGATGAACGCATCCGCAGCATCCTTTGGGATTGCGGCTCCCGCGGCGATGTTGTGCCCGCCACCTCTTCCGCCTGCCGACTCTGATGCGATCCTGAGCACCTCTGCGAGATCGAGCCCGCGTGCAACCAGGCTCTTCGTGCCTCTGCCAGATATCTTGATCCGGTCATCGCTCTCGTTCAACACGATGCACGGCTGATCCGGATGCAGAAATCTCGTGACCGTGCTTGCGATGATGCCCGTTGCCTCGGCGTCATGGAGGCGCAGGTATTTGATGTGGTCTCCGTGCATGATTCCGGGCTCAGCAGCCCGCATAGCCGCAACAAGCATGTGCTGGTACTCTACAGCCGCCTGCGTGGCATGGGAAACGCCCGACCGATCCCGCAGGCAGAGTGAGAGTGCAAGTCCCAGCTCATTCAGCCGTGCGCACGCATGCAAGGCGGAAACAAAGTCATCAACGTTGGAGATCACCTCGCGGGGCAGCAGACAGACGTCACCAACGAGCGTCTCGATCACATCCGGGCTGCTTCTCCGCAACAGCTTCAGCGTGAGCGCTGTTCCAAGTCTCCTGAGCTGCGGCTCGGTAAGCTCGCCCAATCTGCCGTTCACATCGATTTCATCAAGAAAACTCTTTACTTTGGATGCGTCGCCTGTGAAATCGAGATAAATCTCGATGTTTCGCTCAAGCAGATCGGCAATCTCACCGTCACCAATTCGCAGCCCCTTTCTGACATGTATGATTCCGTTCTGAACACCGTCGTTCAGGATGTCAGCGTTTGCGCCTATCATCAGCTGTTTGTCCCCGATTGCACCTGTTATTGCAAGCCCACTGAGATCGATGTTCTCGCTTGCGAGCCCCTTTACAACCGCATAGACCGCGCCCGAAGCCGAGAGCTCGAATGCGCCGTCGATTCCCACCAGATGCGGGTTTACATGCGGACACGAGAGTTCGCCGACCGGAGTGTGGTGGTCGATTACGAGGGCGTCTCCTGCGACCTTTGATATGATATCCGCATGCCCTGCCCCCATGTCGCAGAAGATTGTAAGCAGACCACAAGTATCGACGTCAGCACCACCATCATTACCACTACCACCACCCCGTTCCCTGTTCAGCCGCTCCACGACGTCACAATCGAGCTGGCTTACAATGCTCGCCTGAAAGCGCTTCCCGAGCCTGGAGAGGGCGTGGCAGAGGATGCCTGCAGCGGTGATTCCGTCTGCGTCGTGGTGTGATACAACCCGCGCTGCCTCGCAATCGAGGATCAGTCGCGTGGCATCGGAGATCTTTAGTTTTTCGATCATGTTAGAAGCCATATTTGCCGATCAGAGGTACGAAAATGACCCCCCCACTCTTTTCCTTCGATACAACATCGTTCTTGTGAACCAGATACAGTTCCTGCATGTCAGTCCCTACCGGGATCGTCATCCTGCCGCCATGCTTCAACTGGTCGATCAACGGCTGCGGAATAACAGGAGCAGCGCATGCCACCGTGATTATGTCATAAGGGGCGTGTTCCGGAAGACCGAGCGTACCATCTCCAGTTATTACGACGACATTATTATATCCCGCGTTTGACAGGTTCTGCTGTGCGAACTCGCTGATTGCAGGGAGCCGTTCTATGGAATAAACTATGCCATCCCTTCCCGTAAGTTCAGCGAGCACCGCTGCGTGATATCCCGAGCCGGCTCCGATCTCAAGGATTGTTGCCCCCTTCTCGATATCCAGGAGCGTACACATGATTCCAACTATATGCGGTGCGGAGATTGTCTGTCCGCGCCCGATTGAGAGCGGATTGTCGCAATAAGCATGTTTTCTCTCGTTCTCTCGCACGAAGAGGTGTCTTGGTACCCGTGCAATCGCCTGCAGAACGTCCTCACTGATATGGTCGATTTCAATATGTTTTCTCAGGTAGCTGACCAGTCGCGCACGCAATGTTTCGTAGTCGTTTGTTGTCATCTTGTCTCAGTCACTCTCGTATAGCTCTGTTTCGGTTCTCAATCGGACTATCATTATCGTGAGACTTTTTATCACTTTCTGGTTGCAAGTATCTGTTTAGCCAATGCGAAAAAATCACGAGATTTCACGAGATTGTAACAGAAATCTTGTGAAGATGGCTGCGCCATCGCTTCGTAGACTGTGTAACCTTGTGGTTAGCTAAACACGTACGGTTGCAACAATTTTCATAACTTACGGTTGGCAGCAGATGAACGCGGATTCTGGATTAACAAATCTATGTTCTCCAGTGGTTCGTACTCTTTCCTGATGACTATTACGGATTGAAAAATATTCGAACCGCAACAATTGCAAACAGAGCGTTGAGAGTCTCTATCTACGCCAGTTCAAGGCGCTGCCCCTTGACTACCAGTTTGCGCGACCGTCTTGCAACGCCTCTGATGAATGCCGAACTCAGACCAAGGGATCTTGATAATCCTGCCATTGAGCGGTTCCCTTTTTCGACCTCAGTCTCGATAGCCTCTATCGTATCGGCGAGTTCTCCGTCGCTCTTGAAGGTGATCATAATCAGATCGCTGAGATCCTTGAGCGAACACTGGAAATTGGCATGAATCTTTGAGTACGACGTCGTATATTCCTTGTCCGGCGTCTTCCCGGGTTCCGGCATCCTCCACTGGCTCTCAATCAAGCCGCTCTTCCTGAGAATCTCGATACTCGTCTCAACGTCCACACCGATAGCTTCTGTAAGTTCGGCTGCAGTCATCCAGTCCTCTGACAACATGTCAAAGACCTGTTTATGCGTATCCGAGCCAAAGGTTCGCAGCAGCAACACCAGATCAGAAGGGTCGTTTACGAGTTTTGTCCGTTTTCCCATCTGTGCGGTCATGGTACGCTACACCCTCGCCAGATTATCCAGAAACGCCTTTGCACCGACCTCGTCACCATGCACGAAAACAAGATTCATCTCATTGTTCAGTTCGATCACCATCTTATCAAACATCTTTTTCTTTGCATGAAGCTTAATATCATTTTCGGTATACATGCGTGTGGCATTGCTGTAGTACATGTCATGCCCCTCTTCGATTCGCGAAACCCGAAAACCCATCTTCTCAAGCGTATCAATTAATAGTTCTCTGGAAATATCGTCATCATACTGCCTTATGATCATGTCATGGCCTCGTGTAAAGAATCAGCGGATCAATATCAATGTCAACATCAATATATCGGTTCAAGATCTTCGATGTGCGAAAACGCGTCGTCGAGTCGTTTCTTTGACTGTTCTTTCTTATCCATCTCGAAACGGATCGCATCTGCCGCTATGGCATACAATTTCTCAAGTTCCGGTACAGAATTCAGTGTGAATAGTGATAAAACCTTGGGTCTTCCTTTTTTTATGAGAACTCCCTTGAATACCTGCCCCACCTCTCTTGAGAGTTCTTCCACGGTCTTTGTGATCAGGTCAAGGTCCAGAAACTTCTTGTTGCCCTTGATCACAAGCATCGCACGTGCACCATCCTCATACACATTCGCGGGAAAGAGAAGCCCGCTTGGCTTAAAACTCCCTAAAATAGCGGATTTGATGGTGCCTTCCTTGGATGCCTCGTAGAACCCCATCGTTCCCACACCGATTCCCCCATTCATCACGGTCTTGAGGTCGCCGAGGTCGGTTACCATCAGCATTTCGCTGTTGAGTGCCTCTATCAGAAAGAGTATTCGTCTCGCTGTCGTGGTGTTGATGCTGTCATACGCTGACTTGATATCGCCGGCGTATTTCTTCAGATACTGGTTATCCACCAGGAGTACCCCTCCGGCATCCATCTCAACGAGTTCCCGCAAGCAGAAAGCCGTGTTCTGCAGGAAAATGGAGCCCTCTTCCCGGAACGGGAGAACCGCAATGGATATTATGGGCGCGTTGTATGTCTGTTTCAATTCTTTGGCAAGAAGCGGTGCGAATGACGATCCACTCCCACCCGCAGTGGACGTGATGACAAATATGAGATCAAACGACCCCCTTTTATCGATCTCCCCCATAATCATCTCCTTATTCTCTTTAAACACCTTCTGTCCGATGATTCGATTTGCGCCAACACCATGCAGGTGCGGGACATGCAGACGATCCTTTGCGAGCGTGTCATCCAGCTCTTTCAGATCGTTGATCGCTGTATTGATTGCGATCGTCTTGACCGATGCCGGGAACTTCTGGCGTGAGTAGTATTTCGCGAATGTCCCGCCGCTTCCGAACGCCTCGCGGTTGATCGCATCCAGTATCCGATTTCCGCATTGTCCCAGTCCAAGAATAAGTATGTTCAACATGGCAATTCGTCTCTTTCTCAGTAGGAATAATCCTTACGCCTCTTCATAGCCCAGAACAGTAATAAGAGTATCGGAATCGCTGCCAGAATGTAGATGTAATATTGTTCCAGACCCGACTTCTCTGCCCAGAACTCGATTGTGTCAACGGCTTCCCCATCCCCCCACATCGCCTGAACATCAATCACATGTTTACCCTCGCCATGGGTGCGCAACGTGACCCCGTACTCCTCACTCTCGCCGGGTTCGATTGATTCATATACCGGATCGTCTTCGCCGCTCACCACCTGCACGTCAGGAGGCAGATCGCTCTTGATTGTGACAATCCCGCTCGTTGCATTCCCGACATTTCTGATCGTGACAGTCATCGGAAAATCGTCGCCGCATGTCATGATGCTGTCAACCGGCTCAATTGAGACCTCAATAGCTGGTAGCAGAACCTCAGCGGCTGTAATCTCAAGAACACCCGTCTTTGATTCGGATGAAAAGGATACGTCCGACGCGCTCTGGTAATTCAGTATGCTCGGACTCAGTTCGTACGTTCCAGGCTCTGCATCCACTACTTTGAGGGTATAGCTCACCCTCTTGGTCTCCCCCGCTGCTATGTCCTCAATTGTTGTGGGGCAGTCCTCCTTGTACGTGCCCCTGATCGCGGACTCATCCAGCATGATATCGGTTGCGGTTCCGTTTCCGGTGTTCCTGATCTTGATTGTTACTGCAATCACCTGACCCGGTTCGGAGACGGTCGTATCAAACGTTCTGGTGATATCGAGCTTCGGGACGGTCACTGCTTCCTTTTTTGTCTCTTCTTCCTCGTCTTCGGATTCGACGGTGTAATAATTGGTAACTCTCCAGTCATCAGGTCCTGTGACTCTCAGGGAGACTGAATCGCCATACACCGAGAGCACATCGATAAATATGCTGGCACCGCTGGAAGTATCATATTCGGAGGGACTATCACCAGTGAATATAGATATCACCCTCGCAGGCTTCTGGTAACTCGATATGCGTAACTTTGCACAATCGACGATGTCTGTCTTTACCTCAACGACCTCTATTTTTATGCTGTGCTCAATTGCAACACCGGAACCAACCTCCAGTTCCCGATCAAGGATCACGTTAGCATCGTCATCGCCACCGTTATCTTCGGCTGCTATCGCGATGGGACTCGTTGAGATTAGCAGTAACAGAACTATTATTATCGCCAGAATTCTGTCGTTATTCATTCATTGCCGACCCGATGTTTCTGTATATTCAGACGATTCATCTTTTATAAATCTTACGAAACGATATGGGTTGCCACAGGGTCATCCGGTCTCGGCAGCGTTCTGATTCAGATCAGATGTTATTGAACGTAACCTCGATTGAATCCGCAATTGTGATTATCGCACTCTGCCCCTGTGATGCCTGCCCGACATTCACGATCCTGGTGCCCCGCTTAACCATCATGCCCTGATCCTCATGGATGTGCCCGCACACGATCAGGTCAGTTTTGCCGATTGCACCTGTGAGCGCCTCGCTTCCGGCATTTCCATTGGGTATCCTGTCGAGCGTCTCTCTCGGGGGTGCGTGCGACAACAGCACGACTGTTCGCCCATCAGAGTCTGCCCGTCTCAACAGATCGTCCAGAATCGTTTTGATCTCGTCTTCGGATCGCTCAAAGGTTGTGTCGAATGGCGTCGGGTTCGAGCCGCCGATGCCGATGAAGACAATATCTTCAAGTGTGTGCACCGCATTGTCCAGATTAACGGCTCTCGAGGAATCGAGAACGCCGAGAATGCTCCTGTTATCACAGTTTCCGGGAATTGCAAGGACCGGACAGTTAAGTGGTTCGAGCAGAGCAAGCAGTTCGTATGTCAGTTCATCCGGTCCGAAATTGGTGATGTCACCTGCGATCAGCACACAATCGACAGCCCCTGCCTCGCGCACAAGGGACGGTATCTGCGCATAATCACCATGCGGGTCTGATATTGCCAGTAATCTCATGTCTGCACCTATTGATCGATGATGATATGTCTGCTTAAATGTGTTGCGGTGGATCACATGAGACTCTTAATATTTTTTGATTACACTGGACTGTCTTATGCAAGCACAACTGCCAGAATGCGGCACTATCGATCTGAAAAGCCATTTACTCTGTTAACATGCGTAACCTGTATTAATCCGTGGCAAATAAAACTTTTAGCCACAGATTAACACGGATTTCACTGATTTCACTGATTTCACCAATCCAATCACCGGTGTTTGCAGGATTGGCATCATGTTCTCCAGCCAACTACAATACATTAAAAATATTCATTGTCTCAGGCAGCAACCCAATTTATAATACGTATGCGCCAGATTAGTTCCACAGGAAATAACCAAAATTCCGCAAAATCGGTAGAACCGGGAGGATATGATGAAAGAATACATACATGCCATAAGCGAACGGAAGAACCTGAGTATGGATCAGGCAGAATCTGCCATCGCAAGCATATTCACGGATGCGACTGATACGCAGATCGGGGCATTTCTGATCGGTCTCAAGATGAAAGGGGAGACGATTGACGAGATCGCCGGATTTGCCCGCGGCATGCGTGCTGCGGCACGCACCATTGCGCCGGATGTCGAAGGGACGCTCGTTGACACCTGCGGCACAGGCGGCGACGTCCACAACACCCTGAATGTCAGCACAGCCGCCGCAATCGTCACAGCCGCCGCAGGAATTCCGGTTGCAAAGCATGGAAACTACGCGATCACATCAAGATCAGGGAGCGCTGATGTGCTGAAGGCTCTCGGCATACGAATCGATCTTCCGCCCGAGAAGGTCAAAGAATGCATAGAGACAGTGGGGATAGGCTTCCTTCTGGCGCCGGTCTTCCACCCGGCAATGAAACGTGTCGCAGCTCCGAGAAGGGAGCTTGGCGTGCGAACCATATTCAATATCTTAGGACCGCTCACCAATCCCGCGGGCGCATCTGCGCAGGTGATCGGCGTCTTTGATCTGGAGTTGTGCGAGACGATTGCCAAGGTGCTGGCTCTTCTCGGAAGCGAGCGTGCCATGGTCGTGCACGGCGATGGCATGGACGAGATCTCAAACATTGGTGAAACAACGATCGCATCGCTCGAAAACGGACTGGTCTCGACATACACTGTCAAACCGGAAGATTTCGGGTTTGACCGGGCAACGATTGCAGATATCGCTGGCGGAACTCCTGAGGAGAATGCCCGCGACATCGTCTCGATATTCGAAGGATCAGAAGGTCCAAGACGGGACATCGTGGTTCTCAACAGCGGCGCTGCGATTCATGTCGCAGGAGGGGCGGCTGATCTGGAGTCCGGGGTCAGGAAAGCAGAGGAGATAATTGACAGCGGCGCAGCGCTGGCACGGCTTCGAGCGTTCGTTGAGTTTGCAGGATAGTGTTAATATTCAGTTGGATGCACAACACCGCGATTGACAAAAACGACATCATGTAGGAACACAACCACAGAGGGACACAGAGGATCGATTTAAGAACTCTGTCTTCTCTCTTGTCCTCTGTGATCAAATCCGGTGGCTTTTACCGCTTGTGTGGGATCGATCATACCACAACAGAAATCGGGAGCATGCTAGTATATGGAAATACTGTTACTGAGTGACATAGTCATCATATTCGGGCTATCCATCGCGGTACTCTTCATATTCCATATGATCAGGGTGCCAGCGATCGTGGGATTTCTCCTGACCGGGATACTGGCGGGACCCCATGGACTGGGATTGGTAGAAGCTGTTCATGAGGTTGAGATTTTGGCTGATGTCGGGGTTGTGTTTCTGTTTTTCGCTATCGGACTTGAGTTCTCACTCAGAAGCATGCTGAAAATCAAAAAATCGATCCTGCTTGGTGGCTCGCTTCAGGTGTTACTGACCATTCTGGCTGTTTTTGCCATAGCCAGGCAAATCGGCATGACATTTGGTGAATCGATATTCATAGGATTTCTCATATCCCTCAGCAGCGCGGCTATTGTGCTCAAACTCGTCCATGAAAGGGGCGAGGTTGATAGCCCACACGGGCAGACAAGTCATGCCATATTGCTATTTCAGGATGTTGCTATCGTTCCAATGATGTTGCTTGTGCCTCTACTGGCTGGGGCAACAGGGGATCCGGGCGAATCCCTGATTCTTCTCCTGGTCAAGGGACTCGGTATCCTTCTGCTGGTCGTCGTTTGTGCTAAATGGATTGTGCCACAGGCACTGTATCAGATCACCCGGACGCGGAGCCAGGAACTCTTCCTGTTGAGCGTCTTTATGATATGCTTCACAGTTATGTGGCTGACCTCCAGCATAGGACTCTCCATTGCACTGGGTGCATTCATGGCAGGCTTGATAATTTCCGAATCGGAATACAGCTATCACGCGCTCGGCAATGTTTTACCCTTCCGGGATGTCTTTATAAGCTTCTTCTTTGTCTCCATCGGCATGCTGTTGGATCTCAATTTTCTTTTTAACCGACTTGG
>DAWR01000088.1:9642-18538 GCA_002506015.1 Candidatus Methanogasteraceae archaeon UBA261
TTTCCACTCCGCACTGTGATCTTGGTGGGATTTTCACTCAGTCAGGTTGGTGAATTTTCTTTCCATCTCTCAAGGACCGGTGTTGAATATGGTATGCTTGCTGGAGATATTTATCAAATTTTTCTGACCGTCTCAGTGCTAACCATGGCAGCGACACCATTCATTATAGCGCTGGCGCCTCGCATAGCGGATACCGTATTTCGGTTACCACTGCCGAGAAGGTTGAAATCAGGTTTGCATCCGGTACAAGAGATAAAGGTGACGGATATAGAAGACCACCTAATCATCATCGGCTTTGGGGTGAACGGTAGAAATCTATCGCGAGCCGCCAGGGTGGCAGGTATCCCTTATGCGATCATTGAGATGAACCCCGAGATCGTGAGGACCGAACAGGCAAAGGGCGAGCCCATTTACTATGGAGATGCGATCCATGGGGTGATATTACAGCACGCATACATCGAAGGTGCGAGAATTGTAGTGATAGCCATCTCTGACCCTGCAGCAACCCGCAGAATTACAGCAATCGTTCGAAAACTCAACCCGACGATCCATATCATTGTAAGAACGCGCTATCTTCAAGAAATGCAACCTCTGTATGAAATAGGAGCTGACGAAGTCATTCCGGAGGAGCTTGAGACATCTGTGGAGATATTTACTCGGGTTCTGGTGAAATACCTCATGCCCAGAGATGAGATCGAGAGCTTCATAGCTGTTGTGCGGTCAGATAGCTACGAGATGTTTCGAAGCATTTCAAGAGAGTCGGTACCTTTTCCCTGTTTCAAGCCTCATCTCCCTGGTGTAGATATCGTCACGCTGCGAGTCTTCGAACGAGCGCCTGCCGTTGGAAAGACGTTAGGTCAGATTGAGCTCAGGAAGAAGTATGGTGTCACCTTGCTCGCGGTGCGTCGAAACTCGCGGATGCTCTCCAATCCTGACGTAGGCATGAGCTTCTGTGCCGGCGATCTGCTTGTTGTTATTGGGCAGCCGGATAAGATCGCCGGGGTCACAGGTTTATTCAGTAACCCAGAAGAGGGAGGTAATTAGCGACGTGAGTTATGACGGATGATTGACTATGATCGCGCACATCTCAGGAATTCTCGATAGAAAATCACAGAATCACGCAGTCATAGTTTAGGTTTTTTGCCCAAAACCTAATTTTATTAGGGCGGATTACTTATGCACCTAATGATACATATAGGTGCATAATTAGGGCAGACAACTGCCCTGTGGAGATTGAAAAGTATGGAACATTTGATTCATAGGATCGTGAGATGTATCGCGCCCACAATCGCAAGCAGGAAACCGGCAACGCTGATGAACATAACGAATGCCAATGGCGGACTTCTGGATGCGTGGGATTGCCGCAAGAATTGTCTGTTCGCAGGCTCTGAAATCGGGTATTATGAACTGAAGAGAACCGAGATGAATGCAATCGTCCTGTTCTTCAATTATACTCGGCTGGGCGAACTGCTGCAGAAGAGGTCGGTTACAACGTTCCTGACCGAATGCGGATACCGGTCGGATTCCATCGAATACGCATTGAACATGTTAAGAGAGCGATACGCCGTCAGCGGATGCCCTCCCGAGATTGGAATATTCCTTGGAATCCCGCTGAAGGACGTCAAAGGGTTTATGGGCTTAAACTCCCTCAGGAACACGGGGTGTGGGATGTGGCGGATTTACGGGGACCCTGCGCCATCCGAAAAAAGGATGAACGAATACCGCAGTGCAAAGGACACGGTGACCAGGCGCCTCTTCTCAGGAGAGGATCCGGTCAATATCATACGATTGTGTAAACCGGATGAACGGGCGTAATCGGGGATGTTTGGATGTCGGAACGAAAAATATGGGAATTTAAGAGTCAAACGATCTGTTCGATCCTCGGACTGGCGTTTGACGACAGGGAACTGAGCGCGGTCTGTAAGCGACTGAAACTCGACTGCGGTTCGAACACGGCTTATGAGGTGCATGGTGGGCTTGTTCAGGCTGCTGCAAGCCAGAATAAGATATCCAGGCAACTGGACAAGATTCTGAAGAGCCGGTTTGAACGATACGAAAAGGATGTCAGACGCCTGCAGCAGGATGAGATTTACCGGTATATCGAGAACGGGGTTGCCGGGAATGGCACAAATATTCGGGATATCCCCCTTTCTGCAATTATCTGGTTTGCTGTGCGGAATCAGCGTGAGGATATTGATGAAATCGAGGCAACGGTCTTTTCACTGACCCACCTATACGAGCATCGAGCATCGAGATTCTACGACACGTTTCGCAGAGCGTTGCCAGACGGCGTTCCTGAGAATGCTCTGAAAGAACTGAACGATCACTTGAAAGCGAACGAAAAGCTTCGGACACAGTGCAACCGGTTGGAACGAAAGAGAGAGCAGATGAAGTCAGAGATCGAATCCGTTAAGGGCGATAGATCAAGGATCACAACTGCGCTGGACGAAGAGAAGCGATTGAATCGAGAGCTGACGCGTGATCTGGAGGAACTCGGTTTTGGGGATGCGCTCGATCGGACAGAAACTCTGAAAGGAGAGATCGACTTTTTGACCGAAGAGGTGAAGACGCTAACCAGGGAGTTGTTGAAGCGGGATCTGGAAGATAGCGTGGCGTCCTGCGAACTTACAGGGGTTGCATGTACCGATTGCGTCAGGGAGTCGGATATCGAGGATTGCGTGAAGAGTGTTGATCTGAACGGCACGAGAGTGACTTACATCGGCGGAGTGGAGTCGCTCATGCCACATTACAAAGAAGCGATCGAATCCTTTGGCGGCACATTCTGCTACCACTGCGGGCACTGCATACAGGGAAAGAAGGAGATCGAGATGCTTGTGGATAAAACAGACATGGTATTCTGCCCGGTTGATATAAATAGCCACAATGCGTGCAGATACGTCAAGAAGGCGTGCAAGCTGAGAGGTAAACCATGCCGGTTCCTTCGCAGTTCGAGTCTCAGCATGCTAATCAGGGAACTGGGGAGTCGCAATCGCGCAATAGATGTGCGGTAGCCGCGAAGACGAGCCACACCCTGGCATACGAAGCCACACTTATTTATACCCCTGTAACAGAGGTTCTTGCACATGACCGGCTGGAAGGATACACTGGAACGGATCGCGCTTGCGCTTGGCATATCGATGCTGCTTGGAATGATACTGATGCCTCACGACTTCAGACCTGCAGTCGGCAATGCCGCTGGCATGGTCCTTGAACCGCTGACGTATGTTCTGCCGATTCATATAGTGCTCTTTGTGATGGCTGTTGCTACCGGACTGTACGCCTCGCTCATCCAGAAGTACACGATCGACTGGGAACTGATGCGCAGTTTCAGCGAGAGGATGAAGGCGTTTCAGAAGGAGTACCGGGAAGCGCAACTCGCCGAGAACAAGCAGAAACTGAAGAAACTGGATGAACAGCGTGCCGCAATGATGGGGGATCAAGGCAAGATGATGAAGCAGCAATTCAAACCGATGGCATACATCAGCATCCTGACTCTGCCGATGTTCTTCTGGGCGTATGAATTCATCCCCACTCATCCGGACCTCACCATAACATTCCCGTTCTGGGGCGAAAAATTGTTGACTGAGCCGGCTCTTTTTGGCGTCTTCTATTACTGGATCGTCTGGTACATGATCTGCTCGCTTCCGGTCAGCCAGGTGATCAGGAAGGCACTCGACATCGGCGGGGCATGAGATATTCCCAATAGTATAGTATGAACCACACGATCGCACAGTCTACAAGACCGCGGTACAGCCAGTTCCACAAGATTTCCGTGTTAATCTTGTGTAATCTCGTAGTTTTATATGTTAATATTCACATAATATTGAGTAAATGCGAGCAGGGTGCAGGGTATGGGCCGGCAGGTGCATGACCCCGATTAGCTTTTTACGCTGCGACTCCGATACATAAGTGGTGGCTGAATGCTTGGCATAATCTACGGGACGAGTCTAATCGGAAAGCAATTCGAAGGTAAAATGGAGACTGTTCAGACGAAATACGGAACTGTGGAGGTTTTCAAGGGGCGCGACGCAATCTTCCTGCCGCGCCACGGCGTTGCTATGGACACGCCGCCGCACAGGATCAACCATCTGGCAAACATCTCCGCACTGAATATCTCGGGCGCAAGCGGCGTTGTCTGCATCTCCTCGACAGGCAGCCTGAAGCAGGAGATTGCGCCGGGAACAATGGTCGTTGTGCACGACTACATCAACTTTGGAAGGCACGTGACATTTTATGATGAGGAGATACGGCATGTCGTTCCCGGATTCGATTATGAGCTGAGAGATAGGGTCCTCAGGGCGAGTCGCGGGTTTGCGAGGGGAGTGTACGTGCAGACGCACGGACCCAGATTCGAGACAAAGGCAGAGATCGCTATGTTGAGGCAGCATGCCGATGTCGTGGGAATGACCCTGGCAAACGAAGCGACTCTTTGCAGTGAGATTAAAATTCCGGTTGCAGCGCTCTGTACCGTTGATAACTACGCAAACGGCGTTTCCGAGCAGGAACTGGACTATGAGACCGTAATTGAGAATGTGAACAAGAACCGTGATATGGTTGTGGATACGATTGCGAGGTTGATCGGATGAGTTTACTTCTGAAAGAGACTGAGAACTATGGCAACGTCTATATCGAGGATGGCAGAATCACCGAGGTCAACTGTGCCCCTTACGACGCGGACAGCGTGATTGATGCCAGGGGACGAGCGGTTGTGCCCGGCTTTGTGAATACACACACTCATGCGGCGATGACGCTCTTTCGGGGCTATGCCGATGATATTCCGCTACAGACGTGGCTTGCTGACTGGATATGGCCACTTGAGGCGAAACTGACCGCCGAAGACGTTTATTGGGGCACAAAACTCGCATGCCTCGAGATGATCAAGACCGGGACGACTGCCTTCAATGATATGTACTGGCACGCGCTCGCAAGCGCAAGAGCGGTCGATGAGATGGGGTTGCGCGGCGTTATCAGCAACGTCTTAATCGACATCGATGGGCGGTCGGATGAGGAAGTGCAGCGAGATAACAGAAGGCTGACTGAGCAGCTCAGGAAGGACTATTCCGGGAGAGTGATTCCCGCGCTCGGTCCGCACGCCATCTACACTGTTTCAGAGGAGAGTCTCTGCTGGACCGCGGAGTTTGCAAGAAAGGAAGACATATTAGTTCACATACACGTTTCAGAGACCGAGCAGGAGGTTCTGGATTGCATCGAGAAGACCAGAATGCGTCCTGTGGAATATCTCGATCACATTGGATTTCTTGGTCCGAATGTTATTGCGGCACACTCTGTATGGCTCAACGACCGTGAGATTGCGCTCCTTTCAAAGCATGGTGTTAAGGTCTCCCACAACCCAACATCAAATATGAAACTTGCTGTCGGGCAGGCAATGAGATACTCAGCGCTCTCATCCGCAGGAGTCAATATCTCGCTTGGTACTGATGGCTGTGCATCCAACAACAATCTCAATATGCTTGAGTCAGCGAAGTTCGCGTCGCTTCTGCAGAAGTCAGCAACAGACCGACAGACTGTGGTTCCGGCTCGCGAAGCACTTGAGATGGTCACAAAGAACGGAGCTGAAGCGCTCCGCATCGGCGGGGGCGAGATAAAGGAGGGTGCGCCAGCGGATATGCTATTGATCGATCTGCGACTGCCAGAGATGACACCACTTCACAATCTCGACTCGAATATGATCTACGCGTCATCCGGATGCGTCGACACCACGATATGCGATGGTGTCGTGCTCATGCAGAACCGTGTGGTTCCGGGCGAGGAAGAGATTATGAGGCGTGCGGCAGAAGTGGCATACGACCTGGTGAATAGACCATGACTGACACCACAAAAACGAACAACCGAAACCCATCGAAATGCAAGACACTGGTCGCATCGATGGATATACTCACGAAGCACATAGAGCAGGCACTCGATGAACTGGATCTCAATATGGTTTCAGAGATGCTTGATATGCTCAGGAGTGCAAAGAGCATCTTTGTGATGGGGACCGGACGATCGGGTCTGATTGGAAAGGCTTTTGCAACAAGGCTCATGCATCTCGGGATGCGCGTCTATGTGGTCGGAGAATCAACAACGCCCGCGCTGCATGCAGAGGATGTCGTGGTTGCAATCAGCGGGTCAGGCGAAACACTGTCCATCGTCGATTTAGGGAGGGTCGTAAAAGAGATCGACGCGTCTCTGATCGTCATCACCTCGCAACCCGACTCCACACTCGGAAAAATGGCAGACAAGACCGTGAGGATCTTTGGCAGAGCAAAGAATGGTCGGGGAGACTATCTTGTGCAGCATCTGCTTGGAAAGTATGCAAAACTCTCCGAACTTGCGCCGCTCGGCACAACCTTCGAGATCACAACGCTTGTATTCCTTGATGCGGCGATCGCGGAACTGATGGAACTTCTGGGCAAGGATTCGAAGTCGCTTGAAGAGATGCACGACAAGCTACAGTGATATGGTCTCTATAGTCAGGCGGTACGGAATCGAGATTGTATCGCTATGTTCCGCTCTTGTGATCTGGCAACTGGCTGCCGACTATATTGTCAAAAATCCAACGTTCCTCCCGAGTGCAACAGACGTTTTTACATCATTTTGCCGTCTACGTGCCGATCTGATCTATGATGCCGAGATCAGTCTGCTTCACTTCGGAATAGGTGTTGCTGCCGGAATGTGCGTCGCAATCCCGCTTGGAATCAGTATGGGCTGGTTTTCGCTTATAAACCGGATACTTAATCCGATTATAGAGATTCTGCGCCCGATACCGCCACTTGCATGGATACCGTTCGCGATTATATGGCTCGGACTCACGCATGCGGCTGCCGGGTCGATTGTGTTCATTGGGGCGGTATTTCCGATTCTGATCAATACGTATATGGGGTTTCGGAATGTGCCAAAAGTTCTAATCGAGACCGCGATGGTGCTCGGCTGCACCAGAAGCCGTGACCTGATCTGGAAGGTTGCATTCCCGTCAGCGGTTCCGGACATTGTAACGGGCATCCGGGTCGGAATGGGTGTTGGCTGGATGTGCGTTGTCGCGGCAGAGATGTTCGGGGCATCGACGAGCGGGATCGGGTACAAGATACAGTTCTGGGGGAATCTGCACCGGATGGATCATGTCATGGCTTATATGCTTCTTCTCGGATTCATCGCGCTCATAATAGACAGTCTGTTCCGGTACGTTGTTGAGCAACGTTTGTCGAGATGGCGCAAAGGAATCGTAGCGTGAGCGTGGTTCCGGCACAACCTTGATAACAGTCAGCACCAATCATACAACAGAGAACAGGAGGTTTGTAAATGGACATCGATAAACCGGTGCGAGAGGTCATGTCACCACACGTGATCTCAGCAGACATCAACGATTCGTTGATTAATGTCGCAAACGATATGATAAAATATGACCGATCAAGCGCAATTGTGACTGAAGATGGAAAACCGATCGGCATCATAACCGAACGTGACATCACACGCAAGATCATCCCCAACGACAGAAAACCGAGCACTGTTTTGCTCTCTGAGATCATGACATCCCCGTTGATCACAATCGACCACAATACGTCGGTGAGCGACGCGATTCAGATGATGCTTGAACATAAGATAAGACGGATGCCCGTATTTCGGAATGGTGATTTGATCGGTATAATCACGAGTCAGGACATCGTCGCAGTATCTTCTGATATGACCAAAGCCTTGCGAGAACTCATGGAATTGGAGCGCGAGTCCATGCTCACATCCGACTTCGAGGGTATGTGCGATGTCTGCGGACAGTATTCGTACCATCTATCCGTTGTCGACGGCAGATCGCTCTGCGATGACTGCAAGGATAGCAAATGGAGAGAACCAACAGATTCCAGTCATGAATCTGCATATATGGAAACATGAGGCTGGTTACGGATGGATCTCGTACAGAATCTGCTTGAGATACTCGAAAACGATCCGAAACTCGCGATTGATGAGATCGCAGTACTCACCGGACGGTCGGAGAACGAGATTGCGGCTTGCATCAGTGAACTCGAGTCGAGTGGTGCGATCCGTAAGTACAAGACCGTAATCGACTGGGATCGGGTGAATAATGGGTTTGTTTACGCAATCATAGAAATTAAGATAGCTCTAGAGCGTGAAGCCGGATACAACATGATTGCGGATCGTATTTCGAGATTTCCAGAGGTTCGGTCAGTCAGATTGATTTCAGGCGATCATGATCTTTCGCTCACCGTGCGCGGCAGGTCGATGAAGGAGGTCGCATTCTTTGTTGCGGAGAAGATCGCAACCCTGCCACAGGTGCGGAGCACTGCAACCCATCTTGTTCTGAAGACCTACAAGGAGGATGGCGTGACGCTGCATGAACCGGAGCATGTGGAACGACTCCCGATCTCGCCGTAGTGCATAGTGTATAGCATACAGCCCCATAAACCGTGGAGGATTCGATGCAGATATCAGATGCTGTGCAGGGTGTGCCTCCGTCAGGCATTCGCAGGTTCTTTGACCTGGCAAACCAGCTCGACGATGTGATCTCGCTCGGTGTCGGCGAGCCTGATTTCGTGACCCCGTGGCACATCAGGGAGGCATGCATCCACGCGCTCGAGAGCGGGCGCACATCCTACACTTCAAATCAGGGGCTCCCTGAACTGCGAGAAGAGATCGCTGATACGTTTCGCAGAGATCACTCGCTGTATTACGATCCCGGTGACGAGATACTGATCACGACCGGGGTGAGCGAGGGAATCGACCTTGTGATGCGTTCGATTCTGAATCCGGGTGATGAAGTCATCGTTTCAGAGCCGTGCTACGTCTCGTATGTGCCAACCGTGCTCTTCGCCGGCGGAGTTCCGGTGAGAGTTGCTACGGGAATCGAGAACGATTTCAGAGTCACAGGAGAGCAGATAGAGAGGAA
>DAWR01000011.1 GCA_002506015.1 Candidatus Methanogasteraceae archaeon UBA261
GGAAACTACCTTGGATTTTAGAAACTATGAAACCCATGGCAACCGGAAAGGGACGCCCGTGGTTCTGATACATGGTCTCGGCACAGACCATTCTATGTGGGATTGCCAGATACGGAAATATCCGGAGATTGCGATCTTCTCAATCGTTCCTGATGTGAGATGGCATGGTATGTCTACGGGTGCGGGGCGGTTTCAAATCGAAGACTGTGCCCGCGATATTGCAGAGATTCTTGAGTATGAGAGTCTGAAACGCGCCTCGATTGTCGGGGTGAGCATGGGCGGACTCATAGCCCAGCAGTTCGCAATCGATTTTCAGGAAAGAGTCGAAAAACTCGTAATCGTCGATAGTTTCAGCAGCATCGGTGGATCTGCGATGCGGTTCAACAGCAAGCTTGCATTGCTCATGGCGAAACTCTTTTCCAAGGCAGCCCTGATAAAATTTATAAACTCCGCATATCGAGGAAGAGGAGAGGAGCTGCAAAAGATACGGGAATATTTCAGGGAACCGATATTGGCACAGGAGATGAACAAAATCGCAAAGGTGAGAGAAGAGGTGAATAGGTTTGATGTGCTCTACGAACTCAGGACTGTTCGGGCGCCCACACTGGTTCTCGTTGGCGATCGCAATGGAAAAATGGCAATTAGAATGGCAAAAGAGACAGTAAAACATATCAAAAATGCACGATTCGAGGTCTTGAAGGGGGGAGGGGATCCTTCGAACATGATGGTTCCGGATCTATTCGATTGTAAGGTCACGGAATTCATCAAACGGTGACATGTCATGTCCCACAAGAGACTCACAATTCTCGTAATCGCCGCGCTGCTCATCGTCGTTGTACTGGGCATGGGGTACGCCACCAACCGGGAAGTGGAGAAGATCGTGCGTCAGCAGTCCAATGAGCAGCAAATGCTTCTCACCAGGCAATCTGCCGCAGGAATCGAGGCTTTTCTCGATGAAAAGACCGTTTTAATCGAGGTTTTGGCAACAGAGGTGGTGGACGTCTCGCCAGAGAACATGACGCCGTATTTTATGACGGTTTACAACAAATCAAGCGGTTTTTCGTCGATCGGGTTTGTGAACAGCAACGGCGTGATTGTGACCGGTTACCCTCCGGAAGACGCGGCGATCGGGCTGGATCTATACGCAACAAAGAGAAACGCACAATTCGATCGTGCCAGAGAGAGTAAAGAGATATACACCACCCGTCCGGTGCCGCTGGTTCAGGGCGGCGTCGGATCGAACGTCGGGGTGCCGATATATTCGGGCGGCGAGTTTAAGGGAGTCGTATTCGCAGTGATCGAGATATCCACACTTTCCGCACGTTTTCTTGCCGATACTGTTCCGAAAGGGCATGGACATACATACATGATCACCAAATCAGGGCGGTGCCTCTACGATGGCACACACAGAGGAATCATCAGCGAAAAATACATTGGACTCCTGTGCGAGAACGATTCATCTTATGCGGACGTGTTAAGGGATCAGATGCCAGGAGATGAGGGTGTTGGCTATTATTTCGATGAAGATACCGGGAAACCGATGGTCGTGACATATACACCGGTCGTCTGGCGTGGTCGTATCTGGTCGGTTGCCACCGCAGTTCCTGCAAGCGAGGCAGAGGCACTGGTGCGTTCCGTCTATCAGAAGCAGATACTATTCATACTACTCGTCATCGCAATCATCCTTGCCGGAAGTGGCGGAATCGTTTTAATCTACTCCAAATGGAACAAAGAACTGGAAAAGGAGGTTGAGAAGAAGACTGATGATCTGAGAAGATCGAATATGGAACTTGCATCAGCAAATACTAAATTGAAAGAACTTGACCGGTTGAAATCCGAGTTCGTCTCGATGGTATCCCACGAACTTAAGACCCCGCTCACGTCCATGAAGATCTCGATGGATGTTTTAAAGTCACTATCAGGCTCTGAGAAGGATGCTGACACAGAACAGGAGATGTTTCAGATCATCGATCGGAGTGTCGAGCGTCAGAGCCGGCTTGTTGGAGATCTACTTGATATATCCAGAATCGAGACTGGAAACCTGAAACTTGGTCTTGAACCGGTTGATCTCTGTGAGATCATCAGGGAATCGACAGAGAGCATGAAAAAGATAGCAGATGAACAACAAATTCCGATTTACACAGATATGGATTGTGAATCAATGCAGATCACAGGAGACTATGACCGGCTGGTGCAGGTCTTCGTGAATCTCATCGGAAATGCACTGAAGTTCACAGAGAAAGGCGAGATCCGTATTCAGGCGCGGACTGTGGATGGGCATCCAGAGATCAGGGTCAGCGACACCGGAATCGGGATTTCGCCAGAGGAGCTGGACCGGGTATTCGATAAGTTCCATCAGGTCGATAGCGGACTGACACGCGAGGTCGGCGGCAGCGGGCTTGGACTTGCGATCTGCAAGGGGATAATCGAGGGGCACGGCGGGACAATCCGGGCTGAGAGCAAGGTCGGGGAAGGGAGTACGTTTGTGATTGTGCTGTGAGACCGCCTGAAAAGTTGAGAAACCGGTCACATTCGAATGACTTCAGCAGCAATAGAAACTCTGTGATGTGGCTCAACAACATGCTTGCGTCGCTCCCAACGAAACTCTTTTCCAATACCCCCTGATAAAACTTATAAACCCTACACATCGAGGAAGAGGAGAGGAGATGCGGAAGATGCGGGAATATTTCAGAGAACAGATACTGACACCGGAGATGAAACATCTCAGGAAGGTGAGGGAAGAAGTGAACAGATTTTGTGCACGTTGCGAACTTGTGACTGTTCGGGCGCCCACAGTGGTTCTCGCTTGCAACCGTCATGAAACGACGGCGATTAAGATGGTAGAAGAGACTGCAAAACAGATCAATGATGCACGGTTTTGGGTCTCGAAGGGAGGCGTGGATCCTTCGAACATGGTGGCTCCCGATCTCCTTGATTGCAGGGTCATGGAATCCATCAAACGGTGACAATTGGGTTATGTCGCACAAAAGACTCACAACCCTTGCCGTCGCCGCGTTGCTAATCGTCGTTGTGATGTGGCTTGGATATGCCACCAACCGCGAGGTGGTGGGGGTTGTGCATCAGCAGTTCAATGAGCAGCAATTGCTGCTTGCCAGACAATCTGCTGCAGGAATCGAGAGTTTTCTCGAAGAAAAAACCAATCTAATCGAGGTGCTGGCTGAGAATTCCCAGGATATGTCACCAGATGGCATGGCACGGAGTTTTATACCCGTTTATCATAAATCCAGCGGTTTCTTTGCGATTCAATTCATAAATAGTACCGGTGTGGTAGTATCAGGCTACCCTGCAGAAGATACACCGGTCGGATTCGATCTGTACGCGGCGAACAGAAGTTGGCCATTCGACGTTGCAAGGGATTGCAAAGAGATATGTATCACAGACCCGGTGCCGCTCTTTGAAGGCGGGCTCGGTTCATACGCATGGGTGCCGGTGTACGATGATGATGAATTTAAAGGCGTGATACTTGCAGTTATCAAAATATCCACGCTCTCTGATCGGTTCCTTATCGATGCCATACCCAAAGGGCAGGGATATCTGTACATGATCGATCACTCAGGACGTTCGTTGTATGATGGGGTGCATGAGGGGACGATCGGTGAAAGGTACATCGGGAGTTTCTGTGCCAATGATTCGTCTTATGCAGATATCTTGCGGGAGCAGATGCAGGGAAAGGAGGGAACTGGTTATTATTTTGACGAAATTACAGGAGAACGGCAGATCGTGGCATACACGCCGGTCGTCTGGGGTGACCGTGTCTGGTCGGTGGCTGCAAGCGTTCCCGCAAGCAAGGCAGGAGAACTGATACGCCGGGTTTACAGGGGGCAGATACTCTTCGTCGCAATCGTAATCGCAATCATCCTTGCAGGAAGTGGCGGAATCATTCTGATATTCTCCGGATGGAACCGAGAGCTTGAAAAAGAGGTTGTGAAGAAGACCGACGACCTGAAAAGGTCAAATATGGGACTTGCATCGGCAAACACCCGATTGGGGGAACTTGACCGGCTGAAATCCGAGTTCGTCTCGATGGTCTCCCACGAACTCAAGACGCCGCTCACATCGATAAAAATCTCGATGGATGTTTTAAAGTCGCTCTCAGGCTCCGGAAAGGATACTGACACAGAAAAGGAGATGCTACAGATCATCGACCGCAGCATCGGGAGGCAGAAGAGACTCGTTAGTGATCTCCTCGATATATCCAGAATAGAGACCGGAAACATGAAATTTAATCTTGAGACAGTGGATCTCTACGAAATCATCCGAGAATCGACAGAAAGCATGAAAAATATAGCAGATAAAACTGGAATTTTGATTCACACCGATCTAAAAGGAGAATCGATGCAGATCACCGGCGACTATGACCGGCTGGTGCAGGTCTTCGTGAATCTCATCGGAAATGCACTGAAGTTCACAGATAAAGGCGAGATCCGCATTCAGGCGCGGACTGTGGATGGGCATCTCGAGATAAGGGTCAGCGACACCGGAATCGGGATTCCGCCAGAGGAGCTGGACCGGGTATTCGATAAGTTCCACCAGGTCGATAGCGGGCTGACGCGCGAGGTCGGCGGCAGCGGGCTTGGGCTTGCGATCTGCAAGGGGATAATTGAGGGGCACGGCGGGACAATCAGGGCTGAGAGCGAGTTTGGGAAAGGGAGCGCGTTTGTGATTATGCTGTGAAGAGCGAAAATCGGGCTTTTTCTGACCCAACTTTGAGAGCTCAAATCTCCCTGAAAATCGATGGCTGTAGCCACACTTTCACAAAATTCCATCCCATTTTTCACTAAGTGTCTGTAATTAAATTAAGGTAGCATCTTTATATAGTTGTACTTCTCAGTATATATATAACTTGACTTTGTCAGATTTAGTCTGAACCCCTCGTAATCCACACTCATCTATCATACGTACAGTAGTTAGGTATATTAATACTATCCCCCACATAAAGTCCATCCACCAATAAACGAGGGAATAATGGATGGCATAAACTTTAACTTAGACACCAGAGATCTGTTCGGGATATTCAATAAATTGAGGCGTGTCTGTGGCAGACATACCTCATACTTCCGCAGCAAAACCCGTAGCGCCGCTACCCAGTCGTTTAAATACATTCAGGGAAAATTTATCGAGCAAGGACGCGGTAACATGACAGAGTATGCCAAAGTCATTCCGGGCTGCAACAACCAGTCGCTTCAGAATGCAGTCTCCGAGTCTTCATGGGACGTGCGACCGGTAATCGACCGTATTAGAGAGAGATGTGACCGAATTAATCGGGGATCCGGTCAATGGCTCCATTCATGTAGACGAATCGGGATTTGTGAAGAAGGGAACGGAGTCTGTCGGTGTAGCAAGCCAGTACTGCGGTCGTCTCGGAAAGGTCGAGAACTGTCAGGTTGGCGTCTTTCTCGGATATACGAACGGAGCCCGACCGTTCCCTGATCGATGAAGCAATTTACCTCCCAAAAAGTTGGGCAGAGGATTGGGAACGTCGTGAAAAGTGCGGTGTTCCGGAATATGTCGTGTTCAAGACGAAAGCCGAGCTTGCATTGGAGATGATCCTCCACGCGAGGGACAACGGTGTTCCATTCGGATGGGTCGGGATGGATTGTTTCTACGGAGAGCAACCGTGGCTTCGGAATGAAATTGATGCCAAAGGGATTGTATATATTGCAGATATACCAGTTGACACTCGCGTCTGGTTGAATAAGCCAGAAACAGGGATACCAGAGAGAAAAGGAGATCGCGGACGCATTCCAACGAAAGAGAGGGTGCGGATGGTGTTCCGGATCCAATCGAGGTGAGGAATCTTAAGGATCAACTGGATGCGGAGCAAGGGAACCATGTCTTTGTTAGAGACA
>DAWR01000006.1:0-316 GCA_002506015.1 Candidatus Methanogasteraceae archaeon UBA261
TACCTGTGGAAAGAGCAATATCCAAAAGAGGAGCGAATGAAGATCAAAAAAGAGATAAGCAGGATAATTTCTACATTGAAAAATTCAGTTAAAAAACACAGAATAGATCATGATTTTGCAAGACTTGAGTGGAGAATAGATAAAACCCAGGAAGAGTTACTGTTAATCGCTGACGAGTTGCTATCAAAGAACAAAGACAGTAGTGCTGCTAAATTCATTCTCAGAACTGCTGGTAAAGTAACACTGTTTGCAGAATTGGCAACAAGAGGAATAGAGATCCCTGACAATAATAATCACGTTGAAAACCTCATGGGGC
>DAWR01000006.1:342-5432 GCA_002506015.1 Candidatus Methanogasteraceae archaeon UBA261
GAACACATGTAGAATTACCAATGATAACTACGTGATTGAAGAATAGATGTTTAAAAAGGGTGGAACGTGTCATACCTGCGTGACACCTTTTGGGCGGTAATTTACGTTTCACCGAAAATCGAGATGGGGATCGTCGGGCAGAGAATAAAGAAGAATCGCCAGTCTTGGATTGATAAAAATCTGAATATCATGCTAAAGACCATCTGGCATATAATCTCTTAGATCCACTTTGCCAAATTGACGCTCATTCAAGTGCTTGATGTTGGTTTTCCAAGCGGTTTGGGGTCCTGCCACCGCACGCTATTGATTATCTTGGAATATATATAACCCGAGTTTGAAAGATCCTTCTCTCAGCATCACTTTTGGTCGCCCATAGTCACCTCTTGTTATCGTTTTGCCTCAATCCAGATCCTTAAATTTGTTGCCACTAACTCTTTTAAAATAAATACACATACCACACGCAGTATTACTACCAGCACCCATGACCCGCCGGGTTTCCCATAAACATAAAAATTTAAAGTATATTTTCAGAGCAATAGTTACCTCAAACTTTAAATAGGATGAAGATCCTCATAGAATACGCAATGGATACTGCCGCTATCAGAGAAACCAAGCCATATCTCGAGAAGGAGATTGTCAAAGATTTAAAATCTGTTGGTGGCAACAAAAAACGGGTGGCGAAGCCTTCGTTTTTGCGTAACTTTCAAACTCAGGTATAAGTATAATTAGTGCCCCAAATCTGGACTGGTCCCAAATAGTTACAATATGGTTTCTTGAAGATTAGTGTATGTTTGCATTTGGTTACCACCGTTAAACTATTGGTGGTATTTTAAAAACGTTAGCTACTGAAGGGGGGGTGGGTTAGAAATATATCGCATGCAAGCAGTAAGAGCAATAAATAACACCGGATATGGTGATACAATGGACGAATCACGAAGTAGTACAGATATGCTAAAGATAAACAAAATTTGCACCACCTTTGGTGAAGGCAACACTTGCCTATTTTGCGTATCGGGTGGCGGGGCTATGCTCCTCGATATGTTCGTTTCGCTCCGCTGAGCCCAAAGGGTGCGCTTCGCGACCCTTCGCATACCCCGCCGGCAGTTACACGCAATCGGCTTCGGGGTTCAAATTTATAAAACTTTGTAAAGTAAATATGATATACGGAGGATGCTATGAAACAGGTTGAGATGGATAAAATTTATAGAAATATGCCTCTGGAAGAAATTCCCTGGAATATTGAGACTCCGCCGGACGCTTTAGTTGAGTTGGTCGAGAGTGGAAAAGTGAAACCCTGCAAAACTATTGATTTTGGCTGTGGTGCTGGCAATTATGCTATTTATCTTGCCAGCGTAGGATTTGATGTTACTGGAATTGATATTTCCCCCTCGGCTATAAAGACTGCCAAAGAAAATGCACAGAAGAAACGAGTCAAGTGCAATTTTATTGTTGCCGATGTTCTTGGTGATTTGGATGAAGTTAAGCAAACTTTTGACTTTGCTTACGACTGGGAGTTGTTGCATCATACATACCCGGAGAAACGGAAGAAATATGTTGAAAATGTGTATAGAATACTTAATCCAGGAGGAAATTATCTTTCTGTCTGTTTCAGCGAGAAGGATCCTCAGTTTGGCGGCTCAGGAAAATACAGGGAAACTCCACTGGGTACTATTTTGTATTTTTCCTCTGAAGATGAATCAAGAGACCTTTTCGAACCATACTTCAACATAAAAGAATTAAAGACGATAGAAATCAGCGGTAAATTTGCACCCCATCTTGCAAACTATGCTTTTATGGAGAAGAAATGAAAATACCAAAACAATTGTTGTAATATTATAAAAAATTATGTGGTGGCGCCCTTTCGCCGACTATGCTCACTATGTTCATTGCGTATAACCGCGGGTATATGGCTTTGCTATGCTACGCCCAAATTGTCCTATCGGACAACTTCATATACCTGCAAAAACGATAAGCAGAATTCGTGCCGCCTTCGGCGAACACGCGCCCATTCACCCCCTCACCTGTCCGCATTCGCTATACCAACATACTGCCTTTACCTCCAGTGCATCGGATGGTTCCGATTTTAATCGGGTGTGGAGAGGTTGAGGCTTTAAAAAACATCGAGAACCCTCCCAAGATTGCATATAGGTTAATTTCGGGTAGTGTCCACATCCGGGAAAAGACTTAAATGCATACAGTTTAAGACGTTTGTGAGATGATTAGCATGAAAAAAATCTTATTGTTGAGTATCATTGGTATCCTGATAGTCCCTATGGTTCTTGCAGCAGGACCTGGCGGGATGCACGAGCCAGGCACAGGTATGGGCAGTCCTGTTATGGAAACTGCTGGAAACTCTCAGGTGGTGCAGACCGGTTCAGAGGGGGATGTCTTAAGTGATGCGGAGATTGCGGGATTGAAGTTGATGAGGGAAGAAGAAAAGCTTGCAAGAGATGTGTACCTGGCATTGTACGATAAATGGGATCTGCCAATATTTAGTAATATCGCAAAGTCTGAGCAGACACATACTGACGCAGTCAAGACCCTATTGGATATACATGGCATTGGAGATCCGGTCTCTACTGACGACCGAGGGATCTTTACAGATCAAGAATTGCAAACATTATATGATGATTTGGTAAATCAGGGAGATGCATCCTTGCTCGAAGCATTGATCGTCGGCGCAACGATTGAAGATCTGGATATTAAAGACTTAAACGAGCTCATCGCACAGACTGAGAACCCTGACATTCTTATTGTGTACAACAATCTGAGAAAAGGTTCTAGAAATCATATAAGATCTTTTGTCGGACAAATTGAGAATAATGATGGTGCATATACTGCACAGTTTATTGAACAATCCGAACTTGATGGGATATTGGGTTCTCCGCAAGAAAGGGGACCCATGCTTGATGAAAACAGTAATATTATACCAGGCGTTTCATCTGAATTGAGGGGTCCGCAGGGGCAAAGAAGAATGCTTCAATCAGGTAACTATCAAGTATCCGGAGGACGGATGATGAATGTTCAACGGCGGGCAGACAACAGAATGGTTATTCGGACTGGTGCGAGTTCCGTAGATTGTCCCCTTTATTTAGAGATGACTCAGGAGCAAGTGCAGAATGAGACCAAATTTTATGCTAACTTATCCAATGGCAGAAATGCAGAGATTAAGATCATGCCTGATACGGCTTCTCAGACCGCCTTACAACGATTAAAATTGAGAAATTGTACTGAAGATTGTAGTATTGAACTCAGAGAAGCCAATCTTGGAGATCAAGTAAGGGCTGTTTACGAAGTCCAAGCTCAACGAAACTCAAAAGTTTTTGGGATTTTTAGTGCAAGAATGCAGGTTCAAGCACAAGTTGATGCTGAAACAGGTGAAATAATCCGGGTTAATAAACCCTGGTGGGCGTTTTTAGCAGTTGAAACCGAAGAATAATTTTTTTACTTTTTTTATTTTTATTATTTATTTTCCAGAAGAGCACAACGCTGAGGCTCAAACGGCGATGGTTGGATCACATCAGAGGGCGCAGCCATCGCACTGCGAGTGATGGGCGGAGAGCACAACGGTGATGCGCCTACGATTCTGCAGGCGGCGGCAGGAGCGATCAGTCGGTGAAGGGGCAGCGATGAACGAAGAAAAAGTTTTGACCACGAACCAGGGTGCCCCAATAACCGGCAATCAGAATTCGAGAGACCGCAGGTGAACGTGGACCCGTCTTGCTGCAGGACGTCCGGTTCATCGAGAAGATGGGTCACTGTGGCAGGGAGCGCATCATAGACGGGCACTGTCTAAAAATCCAGTGATATCCACACTTTCCGCTCACCCAACCTCATAGTCTGCATGTAACAAGTCCGGGACCAGAGAATCCACACCAGATTTACCACATTTTCTCAACAATCCACCAACAAAACCACGAAAACTGCCCGCACACCAACAAAACATCTATAGCCATTGCTAACAACACGTACACACTATTCAGGACTAACAAATCCTCAGCCAGTATCCAGAAACGGCACAAACATCAAAAATGCCTCCCGAAGCGTCTTTTCACATTTACCCAGTACCCCCGCCCTTTTCGTAGCTGTTGGTTTCATCTGGTTCTTAATTCCCCTCTCAGTCCTGAGTTGCTTCTTCCTATGTGTCTTCAGACTTGTCGAATAGTAGTTCTCAATCGAATTATTAGTTGCTGGTGCGTATTCCATGAAATAGAACTCTGTGAGGTGTTCCCAGTTCTTTTCAATCATCCTCAACCGTTTCTGTACAAATGCCTCAAAAGAATCTATTTCAGTCATCAACGTGCCGAACATCTTCACAGCCTCAAAAAATGTCCTCTGCTCAAGATTTTCGTCCTCGCGTCTACGTTTCAATTCACGTTCGTGTACAAACTGCCTGAAAATGGACATATTACTTTTCAGCCACGCCACGTACTTCAAATCGCCCTTCAATCTTATCATCTGCTCTTCTTTTGCCATTCCTTCCAGAACCACAATCTCCGCATCTCTGTTGTAAAAGATGTTTAACATGCGGTATTTCATCAATTCCTGCTCGATGGTTCCGTGTTTCGGAAAATCGCCCACTACCAGCTTGTTCAGATGCAGGAGGCACAACTGGTGAATCAGGTTCTCCCCAAAGAATTTTCCGAATACTCCGGGATAACTTGAATAAAGGTCAGTTACAACGAAAGTCTGCTTTGTTGGGTTGAGATGTGCCTCGAGAAAGGTTTTAATGGTCTCAGGACTCTTGTTGTCATAGAGTTCGTCCGCGATCGGTCTGCCAGTAACACCGTCCAGCAATGTCAGTCGGAATTTCTGTGTTCTACCCATTTTTGGATGCTGTTCGTCATAGTGAATGATTTGAATGCCCTTTATTGGTGGAATATGTGCTATTTCGACCGAATTCGTGAAATCGTTGTGAATTGTGTCTTTTCCTCTGGGAAATATGAGTTCCATCACCATGGATATACCATCATATGATACGTTTTGAATCCGAAAGCACTGGTAAATGTTTTCCAAGACACTGAAGAAGTCGGTTTTCAGTTGTTCCCAGAATTTGCGAGATTCTTCGAGCGGTTCCCCGCAAATGGGGC
>DAWR01000006.1:5479-7867 GCA_002506015.1 Candidatus Methanogasteraceae archaeon UBA261
GTCCGGCGAGACAATTCTCCGGAATACGCCGTTTGTGGTGTATTCGAAGTCGTTCGAGTAGTTTTTGATGATCGGGGAGAGTATGCCTACATGCGCAAAGTTTAATAGTGTGCAGTTTAGAATTGTCATTGTATAACCAATGGGTATACTCCCTTCCAGGGTTGAAAAGCTTTTGGGATGGGTACCTATTCTATCACTAGAAAATTCGATTGTGCCATTGTAGACCATGTAATATCCCGATAGCCCTCCGAAGTCACCAAAATCCAATTACAGTACATGGCGATTCCAGTGAGATCGCCATGCCCATAAACTCTACCGCAGAGTGTGCAGAGACACGCAGAGGGTTGAAAACGGTCTCAAAACTCTTGCGCCCCTCCGCGGTGATAAATCACTGGATTTCCAGACAGTGCTATCTGAAGGGTCGATTTGACGAAGTCGTGGAACACTTCCACGCGAGATATCAGAGAGCCAAAATCGACCCCAGCCATACCGGAATTCACCGATTCGCCATGTACTGGAAAATGCGTCGTTTCATTGCACATAAACGTTGGACATCCTCCTGTGATCGGCAACAATTAAAGTCAGAGAAAGAACAGATTGCACCAAATCCATGATTACCGAAACCGACCCGATAACAAAGAGAATTATGATAATGAGCGGCAAGGGTGGCGTCGGCAAGACTACGGTTGCAGTCAATCTCGCGCTTGGACTCGTTGGGTTCGGGAAGAATGTGGGACTGCTCGACGCCGACATCACCGGACCGAACATACCGAAGATGCTGAATATTGAGGATGAGTTCCCGTGCGCAGACGAGGAACTCCTGGTACCCGTGCGCCTCCCTCTGGGCTGCGATCACGGGCTCAGTGTCATGTCGATGGCTTTTATGGTCGAAAAGGACGCTGCGGTGCCATGGCACGGTTCGCTCAGAACGGAGTGGTTGCGGCGGTTTATCGTTGAGATGCGGTGGGAGACCTGGGGACCACTCGATTACCTGCTCGTGGATCTGCCCCCCGGAACCGGCGATGAGACACTAAGCATTGTGGAGTTCATGGATGTTGATGGTGTGATCATCGTCACAACGCCGCAGGATGTTGCGCTTCTCGATTCCAGGAAGGCTGTTACCATGGCGAAAGGCATGGGGATTCCGATAATCGGGGTGATCGAGAATATGAGCGGCTTTGTCTGCCCGCACTGTGGCTATGCGATCGATCTCTTTGGGAAAGGGGGCGGAAAACATCTATGCGAGGAGATGAATATCCCGTTCCTCGGAAGCGTGCCCCTCGATTCGCGGGTTGCGAGTTCCGGCGACAGCGGTATTCCCTTTGTGATAGAGATCAAATCCACTGTTGCCGATTCATTCGAGGCAATCGTGGAGAAGATCGTAGAGTGGGGCGCCCAAGACATCCCGGACTGAGCCACCTCCAATACGCCACAGCAATTGGAACAGAACGCATCACCGGCTGACGACCTCGACACCATCCATGATCCGGTTATCGCTCCTCCGCCGCAGAATCTCCTCGGGAACTACGCTGAGAGCGGAAGTCCCCTCTTCCTCCGACATCCCAAAGACGCTCGCAAGCGCGATCATCTCCCGAGGCGCCCGCAGGTCGTAGATCGACTGCGCATTGCTCGTGAGTAGCATCGGCGCGTCATACTTGCGTGCGAGCTTGAGATTGTGCCTGAAGATCGCAAGCGCCTTGACCCGCTCTCTTCCACGCAATTTGATGATTGAATCGAGATTGAACTCGATTGCCACCCGGTTCTCGGAGGCAAATCGCATGAGCACCTGATTCAGCCGCTCGCCTGGATGTGCGAGGATATCAACGAGCGGGCTTTCGAGTGCGGCACGGTTGATCTTCTCGTTTCCGCCATGAACGGAAAGCACACACACCTTTGCACGGTGCTTCCGGACGATCTGCCGCAGGTGGTGCGGGTTCTTTGCAATGATCTCAATTCCCGAATAGATTCTGACTCTGGCGTGATCTGTAATTCGCGGTGTTGGTGGTGTTGATGGTGTTTGTGGTGGATGCGACTGGCGCGGAGTGTGATTTGTGATCGCAAGTCCCGCGTAGCCATATCCGGACGCGATCTCTGCCAGCTCCTCAGCGGAGTTTTTGCATTCGGGCGCGGCGTGGAGGTTGAAGTCGTAGAATTTTCTGGTGCGCATGGTCATGGACGATGTGGTCTTTGTTTGGTGGATATTTATATTGTCTCCAGTGACTTCTGGTCTATGGTTTCCGGTCGATTGCTTTTGGACACCGGAGCAGTGCAACAACAGACACCACGTTCGAGCATATTCCATGATTTGGTGGCGTTGTGTGAAACGCACGAGTTTATAAGCAAATGCACATTGCGCAGTATAAAGTTCTGATTAATGTAAATATGTCA
>DAWR01000006.1:7892-10052 GCA_002506015.1 Candidatus Methanogasteraceae archaeon UBA261
CCCTAAATTCTGTTGACAATTTTTTGCCTGTATCACGCTGCCACCCAGTGTGCTCCAGCGGCTCTTCAGTTCATTTATCTGATCCGGTTCCTGAAAGGCTCACTCCCGTAACTCCAAGTTCAAGTGCCTGCATCACGACATCGGTGTCAAACCCAAGCGCAGTGCAGTACAGAAGCCCGTTCAGTGTCACCATATATGCGAAACGCACGAGTTTATAAGTAAATGCACATTGCGCAGTATAACGTTCTGATTAATGTAAATATGTCAGTAATATGCCACATAAGCTGTTGAACCGTAAACTTTATATACTACCACGACATAGTAATGTATGTGCGAGCGGGTTTCAAAACCTCTTTTTAACTACTGAACCCCACACTCCCCAACTCCCCACGCCCGCTCGCATATACCTCCCTAAATTCTGTTGACAATTTTTGTCTGTATCACGCTGCCACCCAGTGTGCTCCATCGGCTCTTCAGTTCATTTATCTGATCAGGTTCAGGGAGCGCTGTGTACGCTGATCCGGTTCCTGAAAGGCTCACTCCCGTAACTCCAAGTTCAAGTGCCTGCATCACGACATCGGTGTCAAACTCAAGCGCAGTGCAGTACAGAAGCCCGTTCAGTGTCATCGCATTCTTAAAATCATGAGCGAGCGCAAGCTGATACGAAACCGTAGAAAGCGGCGCAAACGCTCTACATCGAGCAATATCAGTGTCAGCGGTGAACGCCTCCTGCTCCGGAAGGTATATCAGCACATCGGATTCGAGCTCAACACGATCCACCAGCTCACAATTGCGGTTGTCAGTGATAACTACCCCGCCGAGCATGGACGCGCACGCATCATCGAACGCGCCCGTGATTGTTACGCCTGAATCAAGCGCAGCGCGCACACCCATGCGGACCACCTCAATCGGTGGTAGCGTCTCCCCGATCGCATTCAACGTCGCAAGCGTTGCTGCATTCGCGGCGGCAGAACTGCTCTTAAGTCCGCGTGCGATCGGTATCTCGCTTCGAGTCGTGACAACGCCATCGTACCGGCATCCGAACCGATCCAGAACCATGGAGACGCAGCGCGTAATCAGCATGGTGTCATAGTCAAGAGCAACACCGGAATCCGTCTCGATTCTGCCAGTAATCTCGCCTGAACCCCCGGCACACTCGCACAATTCAACATCTCCCCTCGTCGTAATGCCAATTGCAAACGCCGCGCCTTTCCACGTCGCAATCGCATTCACAATCGTTCCCGCTCCGTTCGCATAAGCGTGTCCGTGCATGGTAACACCTCGCATGAGCTCCGTATTTATGCTTCGCATCACATTTATGCGATCATCCCCAAACAGTCCGTTCGATGACGCTGGTTGTTGCATTCACAGGGCGGATCGGCGCAGTCATCTGCGGTGATCGGCGCGAGATACGTTTTTACGAAGGCGGAGACGTGGAAACGCTGGAGCGCGAACTTTACAATGGAATGATCAGGACAGATAACGAACTGATAAAACGTGCGTCCACTCTCGGAGTTCCAATCGAGATCAGAGACGATAAGAACAAGATATCGCTATCTGGTGATTATGGTGTCCTGGTTGGCGTGGTGACATCGCGCTCTGCTGAGATCGAGCAGCAGAGGCGGATGTATCTTGCGCCGGGCAGATACCTGATCGCGGAGGTCGCTGACGCGGGGGTCCGGATCACAAAGACCGGTGAAAGCGCGTTTCTGGCGTTTGGGAGTGCAGTGGCGAAGAAGATCTGCTACGATGTTCTCAACCGGGCAAAGCAGCCAAAAAAGCTCTCTGATGCCGTCACGCTGCTGATGCGCGCCATGGAATCGGTCTCGCAGAAGACGGCATCGGTCAGTCGGGCGTATGATGTGATGCAGACGCCGCCTCTGCCGGGAGATTTGGAAAAATCGCTGCGAAAGGCGCTTTTGCAGGATGTGGGTGAGAATTGCTGGAGTATGGTGTGAAAGGAGGCTTATGCAACAGCGGTATTCGCGCAACTGTGTACGATACAGCGGATTTGCGGCACAACGATTGCGAATACTCAGGATGTGGTGGCATTGATCACCGGGATCGAGCAGGTTAAGCCGGAGGTTTCCAGACGTTTACACGGTTCTGAATACGCGAATCGCGACTTTATTGGGCACTGTTCAAAAATCCAGTGATAGC
>DAWR01000202.1 GCA_002506015.1 Candidatus Methanogasteraceae archaeon UBA261
TGGCAACCTGCGGAATGTCAGTTCATTCTGTTCAAACCGGATAATGAAATGTGCACGTCGAATTGATTTAGAATCTTGCTCTGTAATTGGGGCGATGATATACTTCTGTTTTCCTCAACTACAGCTATTACGTAATCTTTTAGTCTTTCTGTCAGTTTTGTGTAATTTCCATCTATGGAAAGAAAATTGAGAATTACGATAAAATGAGTGAAAAGCATGGTGAGATATGTCAGAGAATAACACAACTCAAAGCGGAACTGGAAAAACCACTCTCGGAAATAGAAGCGATAGAAGAGCAGCTTACCGCCATATACCGGCAGGAAAGAACGTTCCGCGAAAAATCGAAGATCGTTGAGGGACAAAGGGTCTTGAGTGAGGTAGACTCAGTTGAATTACAGAATTACGAAACCAAAATCAATAAGCACCTCCGTCAGCAGAGGAAGATAGAAAAAGAGCACAAAGATGCGTTCAAAAGGTTGAAAAAGTATTTGAAGGAAGAAAAGCGGATCCGGGACAAGGATAAAGTGTACCGGATAGATACGGAACTAGATCAGATCATGACCTGCTTTAAAATGTCATTTATCAATTTATGCAGTCTGTTTTTAACAAGATGTATGGATCATGAAAAATTTGAAATGCAGACACTATTCGAATCGATTTTCCAGCTTGGGGGCGTTGCTTTTATTGCCGATGAGGAGAAAAGAATTGAACTGGAGATGAATCCGAAAGAGCCGGAGTTGATGGATAAACTTAACAAAGGTCTTCATATATTGAACAGAATGAATATCAGCGATCCTGATGGACACTCTATAAGATTTGGCATGTAGATGTTTTGTCTCAGTTAGGTTGGCAGCAAAATTCAGATACCCGAAAGTCATGTAATAGGACTAATGAAACCACTACACTGAACTGACCCCGTTTTTGTTTCGTTCAGTATTTGATGCAAATATCTTACAAAGGTGAGCACTTATCGATATTTGTGAAACACGCCGTATTCAGCACGCCACTTATCGATTGTCTATTGAGGATGGGGTGACAAAAAAAGGAACAAAATGGCAAGGTTTTGGGATGTGGAACTCACCCGAATATGGAGAGTTTTCATCACCTCACTTAAATGATCAAACCGGACTTGCGCAAGCGGTGTCGGCATGACACCCGAGCGTTTAATTACGCCGAAAAAACAAAGACAAAATGACCGATCGACCACAAAGACCAGTATTCAGAGCACCATGACAACGCATAACCCACTCAAAGACTGGATCATACGGCTCCGGCGTGAGTTCCACAGGGAACCCGAACTGAGCTTCAAGGAGTTTAAAACGCAGGAGAAGATCATAAAAATCTTGACCGACCTTGGAATTGAGCCAGAGAAGATAGCAGAGACCGGAGTCATCGCAACGATTCATGGACGTGCACCGCATCCCTGCATCGCGCTCCGTTCGGATATCGATGCGCTCGAGGTATCAGAGGTGCCGACCGCGCTGAACAGGGATTACATATCAGAGAACGCTGGCGTCATGCACGCCTGCGGGCACGACGGGCATATCGCCATGGTTCTCGGTGCCGCACGCGTCCTTCAGGAGATGCGTGAGAGTCTGCCAGGGAGCGTCAGACTGATCTTTCAGCCAGCCGAGGAAGAGCCGCCAGGGGGTGCGGCACGGGTGATCGCTGAGGGGGGGCTCGACGGTGTGGATGCGATCCTCGGGATGCATATCTTTGGTTACCTGAATCTCGGGTTGATCGCGTTTCGATCGGGTAGTTTAATGGCAAGCTCAAATGTCTTCTCAATAAAGATAATCGGGAAAGACGGGCACCATTCCAATCCCTGGGACTGTATAGACCCGATCCTCATCGCATCGGATTTCATCTGCGCCATAAACGCCGAGATCAACAACAGAATCGAGCAGACGAGGTATGTTCTGGGAATCGGCAGGATCCGTGGCGGTGCACAGTTCAATAGGACGCCGGACGAGGTGGATATGCTCGGAAGCTTCCGCACGTTCGATGATTGCGACACAGAGACGATTGAGCGAACGATTGAGCAGACGCTTGGCGGTCTGATGGAGAGATATCGGAGGGACGGGATCGCCCACCTTCCGGCATACGACCTCGATGTACTCCATGGATACCCGGTGCTCGTGAACGATGAAACATTTACAGAAGCCGCGGGTTCGGAACTGAAGAGAACGTTTCCGGCGGTCGATTGCGATGCCGAGCCGATCTTTGGATCCGAGGATTTCGCATCCTATCTAGAGCAGGTACCCGGCGCATATCTTCTGCTCGGGACGCTGAACCCGGAGAAAGGGATTGTAGAGGGTAACCATTCAAACAGGTTTGATATCGACGAGGATGTGCTCATGACCGGAACAGAGATTCTGCAGACGATCGTACTCGACTTTCTCGAGCGCCCGGAGGACTATCTGCGATCTGCGATGAAAATCGAGACATTCGCAGGATCCCGGACCGATACGATCGATCAGACCGCTGCGGTGAAAGCGATGGTTCTGGGAGTGCTCCATGTCGAAGGGTTTGAGTACGACCCCGCAAAAGACTTTGATCTGGATGATATCGAGGAATATTACCTGCGGAACCGCGGAATATTCTACATCGGACTTGTGGATGGGGAAATTGTGGGTACGAGCGCCGTGAGAATGATGAATGATGAAAAATGCGAGATCAAGCGAATCTATGTGAGAACGAACTTCCGGGGCAGGGGCTTCGGGAGAGAACTCTTCACGATGGCTTTGAAATTCGCAGAAGAGAACTATTCGACAGTTACGCTCAAGACGGCTGTGCGGCTCGATGAAGCGATTAACCTGTACCTCAAAAACGGATTCTCAATTGTGAAAGAGGAAGATGGAATTGCGTATTTCGAAAAAACCGGTTTGGCAGAACCAGTACAACCCGTGTCAATGCGCTGATCGAAGGTGCTCAATAGATAGGGTGAGAACACGGATATACACACAATATTGAGCGTAGTGCCGCTGATCACCATCAATTCAACTGCACGCCTGTGACGCTCGATATGTCGTTTTCCTGCATCGCAACACCAATGGTATGAGATGCTGCCTGAATCATCGGTTTTCGCAGAGAAACAACGATGAACTGTGCGTTGTTTGCAGATTTCTTGATTCTCGATGCGATCCGCTCGACATTTGCGCCGTCGAGGAACATATCAATCTCGTCGAACGCGTAGAACGGCGCAGGGCGGTGCTGCTGGATCGCAAAGATGAATGCCAGCGCAGTCAAACTCTTCTCCCCCCCGGACATCGCCTCGAGCCGCTGCAACGTCTTGTCTGCTGGCTGCGCCCTGATTGTCATGCCACCTGCGAACGGATCCTCGGGATTTTCAAGGATCAGTTCACCAGAACCTCCGGATAATTCTGCAAAGATTGATTTGAAGTGTCCGTTTATCGCATCAAACGAATCAAAGAATGTCTGTTTCTTCAGAAACTCATACTTCTCGATTCGACCGATGATCCCCTCTCGCTCATCAGAAAGAGTGTCTTTTCTTGTTTTGAGTGTGGACATCCTCAATTCCACAGTCTCGTACTCCTCAATTGCGCGCATGTTAATTGGTTCGAGTCTCTCCATCGCAGAATCGATGGATTGGATGCGAGTTCGCACCTCCTCTTCGGTCGGGACGTCCTGGGATTCATCGATTCCCGATTCAACGATCTCGGAACGGAGCGCAGTTATCTGGTCGTTGAGTGCGTCCTGTGTTGCAATCAGCGCCTGTGAGTCCCATCGCGCCTGGTCGAGACGTTTCTGCAGACTGCTGAGTGATCCCGACATCGTATCTAGACGCTTCTGCACAGTTGCGCGCTCCTCCTGCAGGGCAGAGAGTTCGCAATCAAGCTCCTTTTCCCTGTCCGACTTCTCTCTGAGTTTCCCCTCGCAATCAAGAATGCCGTCCCGCAACTCCGTAATTTTTGATTGATGTTCAGTTTTCCGATTTTCGAGTTCTTTTATCCGATTCTTATCAGTTTCAAGTTTAGTTTTTGTGTTGTCCTTCTCAAGGATCATTGATTTTATATCTGTTTCGATATCTCGCACTCGGTCTCTTAATCTACTTATTTCAGAGGTTATTCTATCAGACTGGGAATTCAAAACCGGTATTTCTGAGTCTCCAAGTTCGCTCTCGAGTTTCGAGACGCTCTCCATTAACTCGCGTATCTGCTCGGTCTCGGATGCAATCTTCGACTCGATCTCCACCATCTGAGTTCGCATCGTCTCCCGTTCCGCCTTGATATCCCGGAGCGTCTCCTGCTTTTTCCGAATGCTGACCGTGAGTCTCTCGCTTCTTCCGGCAACTTCCTCGGTCTGGAGTTGTTTCTTTGCGATCTTCTTTTCGAGTTCGTTTATCTCACCGTTTATGGACGAAATGTGCCCCTCAACTGAGTCAATACTATCAGCAAGATTCTTTTTTCGTGAATCGTATTCTGCAATCTGTTCTGCCAGTTTTACCAGTTTTTCCTGCTCCATAGCAGCGAAATGTGACCCGCGATTGGACGTTGATCCACCGGTCATAGCACCAGCTTTTGTGACCAGTTCGCCGGAGGCGGTGACCATGTTGTAGTCACCGATCAGTTTTCTTGCAGTGCCCAATGTATCAACCACCACCATGTCACGGAACACATATCTGAATGCTTTCTCAAACTTTGAATCAAAATCGATCAGATTTATAGCATAATCAATTACTCCGTCCATGTCAGGAAGGCTTTTGTATGAGAAATCGCTTCTGAGTTTGTTTAGTGGTAAAAACGTTGCTCTCCCGGCAGATTTTCGCTTCAGCAGGTTAATCGCATGCGAAGCGGTCTCATCGCTCTCCACAACTACGTTCTGCATGCGGGCGCCGGCAGCAACCTCCAGCGAGACGGCATGCTCCTGCTCGACCCTGCCAAGTGATGCGACCGTACCGTAGACTCCAGGAAGTTCTTTTGAATTCTTCGCATCTAAAATCGTTTTTACGGCGTGTGGATACCGCAGATCCTCTGCCGCCTTGACACGTGCCTCTGTCTTGACATATTTCTGATATATGTCGTTGAGATGCTTCTCGATTCCGTCAAGCTCGGGTCTCAGTTCAGATCTGCTATTTTCAAGGTCGTTTCGATCGGTAACCAGGGTTTCTATCCCCTTCGTGCAACGGTCGATCTCGCTCTGTAACGACTTCAGGTCATCGTCAACCGATGCGATGCTCGTCTCCGCATCCTCGATATCGGCATGTAGCTCCTGCTCTTCTGTGCTCTTGCGACGAATCGCATCCAGAAGCCGATCCTGCTCCCGCATGTCTTCATTTCTGGCGGATTTTGCGATCTCGACGTTCTTCTTCTCCGCATCCAGCAGATCCCGCGTCTCCGCGTATTTTGCATCCACCTCATTGATTCTGCTGCGAATCAGCATCAGTTCGGATTCATTCGCCTCAATTTCCGCCAAAACGCTCTCTTTCCGTAAACGTTCGTCATTGATCTTCTCTTCACATTCGGAAAGCAGATTACCGGACGAATCGACCTCCATGAATAACCGCTCCCGCTCTTTTCTGACATCCTTAATCTCGTGCTCGAGCAGTTCGATCGAATTCATTAATCTGGAAATCTCACCTCGAATCTGTTCAATCTCCTTCTTTATCTCGATCTGCTCCTGCTCCCCCTTGCGCATGATTTTCTCATTCAAATCTTTCAAAGCGGATTCTATCCCGGAGAGTTCCTCCTCTTTTTTGTTCAGATCCGATTGTAGCCCGACTTCATTCTCCTGTTTGGAAGCAATCTCCTTTGATATCGATTGCTCTTCTTTCAACGCATTCTTAAGTTTCGCAAGGATCGTGAACGCCACATAGCGCACTCTTTCGTCTTTGAGGGACTGGTACTTCATCGCCTGATCGCGTTCTCTCTTCAGCTTTCTGCGCTGCTGCGTAACCTCTGATAAGATAATCTCGATCCGTTCGATCTTTTCACGCACAGTATCCAGTTCGTTGTGTGCCCTTTCCTTCTTTTCATCGAATTCTGCTACTCCTGCGATCTCATCGATGAGTTTCCTCCGCTCAAACGGAGTCGTTTCTGTGATTCTGGTCACATCTCCCTGCATGACCACATTGCACCCCTCTGGTCGTATCCCTGCCCTGGCAAGGTGTGCGTGAACCTCAGAGAGCGTGCATGCGCGGTCATTGAAGTAATAGTAGCTGTAGTACCCGCTCCGGGTCTGCCGGATCCTGCGGGCGATCTCAATTGTATCACCCTCCGAAGGAAAAAACCGGTCGCTGTTATCGAATCGGATCGTGACCAGCGCGGAGTCGATCTCCTTACGCGTCCCGTTCCCGTGGAATATCAGGTCAGTCAATTTCTCTGCCCGCATCGTCCTGGAACCAGATAAACCGAGCACAAAGATGATGCCATCCACTATATTCGATTTTCCACTCCCATTGGGTCCGGAAATGGTGGTAAAATCGTTGAAGAGCGGTATCTTTACCTTTTTTCCAAACGATTTGAAATTCTCGAACTCTATCTCCTTGATGTGCACACTGACCTCCAGTCAGTCGTTCGGGCTCCGGGTCAACACGTGATAATGGCGTCGTCCTGCCCGCTGCGTTCTGAGTGAGACGTGGGAGTGCTTTCAGCTATAATATACTCGGTATGTCCGTTGTTCCTATCGTTTCTGATGTTTCTACGGTTTTTCGGATTGGATTCCAGCTTCTGCTGCATCTCCCCGATGATTGCCTTCTGATAGAGCAGTTCATCCAGTATTCCGTGCATATCCTCTTTCAGCTCCTTGACTCTCGTCTCGAGTAGAACGATACGCCCCACATCCACAGATGTCGACCCAACCATCTCTACGATTACCTGATCCCGCTCCTTCAGCTTCTGTTCGAGCCGTTCAATGATGATATCTCGTTGCTTATCCATCCATACCCGTTCCATCTTTTTATTTTGAAATAAACCAGCCAGTTTAATCTTTTGTATGCTCATATATAAACATTGCTGAAATGGAGGGTGGCACACCCCTTGCATTACAGAAGATACTGGTGCTACAAAAAATAGGGGACTTTGTAGCATCTTCCGGAATGGGTTCGGAAAACCACATAAAGAATAGAGAAAACAGCGACTCTCCGCGTCCTCGGTGGTTAATCTTCCCCACCATAACCCGGGTCAACCCGGAAGAAATTAAAAAGCCACCGAAACGTTCACGAAACGTTTATGTGGCAATAGCCAGAGAGAGTACATCGATGGCTAAGAAGAAATCAAGTGGTGGTGGGCTTATGTCCTCCGCCGGTCTAATGAGATACTACGAAGCGGATGAGTCCGCGATACGCATCAACCCAAAGACTGTGGTTCTGATCGGAGTCGTTGCAGGCATTCTCGCAATCGCACTCGGTTTTCAGTACGGAACCTGGCCCGCCTGAAGAAGTTTCACCATGTACGCGCCCTCACGTGCGTACCCGTGTTTTCGGTAGTACTCACGTACACCAATCCCGCTCGTAACTGCTATTTTCCCGAATCCGTGCTCTGATGCGAGATTTTCTGCCGCAGCAAGCAGTTCGCCCCCGTAACCACGGTGCTGCCACTGAGCCGTAAGGGGACTCTCGCGCAAGCGCACCATGCCCCCGTACACCACCAGTTCTCGCACAAGAGCAGCACCTGCAAGTTCGGAACGATGCGGGTGCAAAGAGTTGGAAAATCGCAGGCGCAGAAAACCAACCAGAATCCCCTTTTCCACGTCTTCAAACGATATGAAGTGCTCGGTTCCGCCGCACGCCTCGTACGTCTCGGTTAAGAGTTCAATCACCTCCGGATCCCCCCTCCCGCGCAGCGATGCATGCCCTGCCTCGCGGCACCGGATGCAGGCGCACGACCCTCCGCTCAATTGCAGCCTCTCTTCTGCGAGCTGACGGATGTTGCTCTTGGTGACGCCGGCTATTACCTGCTGTGCTGGAATGTCCCGCTGAATCCGTTGCAGCCGCACCCATTTCGGGATGATGGCTTTGATTTTTGCGAGCAGTTCGACTGCCTCGTCGTTCTCAAGCGGTTGATAACTGCCGTCTCGCCACCACCGATACAGAATTGTTCCCTCAGAAACGAGTGTAGGATATATCTTCAGGTGATCCGGGCAAAATTTGGGGTCACTGAAGAGCGTCTCAAACATGGAAAGATCAGAGTCGCTATCAGATCCTGGCAACCCAAGCATGACATGGAACCCAACCTTGAGCCCGCAGTCCCGCAAACGCTTGTTGGCTGCGATTGAGTCCTCAACAGTATGGCCGCGGTTGATCTTCTCCAGCACGCGGTTGTGGATGCTCTGAACCCCAATCTCCACCTTTGTTGCGCCCATTTCGAGCAGGCGGTTGATTTCAGCTATTGACAGGCAATCGGGTCTGGTTTCAAAGGTGATCCCGATGTTTCTGACCGCTGCAGTCTCGTTTGCAGCGATCACGGATTTAATGTCCTGATCGGTGCTGGCAGATGGGGTGCGAAGATCGTTCATAGCCGATAGACACTGATTGACGAACCACTGCTGGTAATCCGGCGGACGTGCCGTGAACGTCCCGCCCATCACGATCAGTTCGACCTTGTCGACCGGATGCCCTATGCTATGCAACTGCCGCAGGCGTACGGTCACCTGCTCGTACGGATCGTAGTCGCATGAGATCGCACGCATCGTCGCAGGCTCCCGTCCCATGTAGCTCTGCGGCGTATTGAACGCGGACCCCGGGCCACCCGGGCACGGGATACATGCGCCATGCGGACACGGATACGGTGAAGTCATCACAGCAACAACAGAAACCCCGGATATCGTGCGGACACGCTTCCGCTGGAGCAGATGGATTACACGCTCCCGTTCATCCGCTGAAGAGAGTGCAAGAATCTCCGCATTCCCAGGCAGACTGGGGAGCCGATATTTTGCGCTGACCCTCTTCTTTGCGATCTCGAGTTCGCGCTTGTTTGTAATCTCGCTATTCAGGATCTGTTCAAGGATCTCGCGGCATGCCGGTTCTGACATTGTGTCTGTATCGTTCCGGTTCTGTCTTAATGGTTCGGGGGTTTGCGTACGGGTGTCTTCGTGACATTGGATTTGGCGTGGGTGGTGGTGAGGGTGGTCTGTCAGTTTCATGTCTTGAGTTTTCCACTTGTGTTCGGTCAAGACTCAACCAGATGCCACGGACAATGTAACTAATGATAGCGCATCTGATGGGGGTGCCAGTCCAGCCGCGTCAACCCCGACCGCAGCACCAACATCGACATTGGCATCAACCGTGACCGTAGTCGCAACAGAAGCAACCGCAACCGCAACCGCAGCAAAGACCGCTGCGCCCGTGGCAACAGCGGCAAACAGCGATGAAACGATGCCAGAGAAACCTGAGACAACTGAGCTGTCCGGCTTTGAGGGTGCAATCGCAATTACAGGACTGCTCACAATCGGCTATGTGGTGATGCGACAGAAGCGATAACGAACCGGTACTTAGCTAACCACAAGATTACACAGATTTCCACAAGATTCCTGTGTTAATCTCATGAAATCTTGTGTACTCCCGTCTG
>DAWR01000084.1 GCA_002506015.1 Candidatus Methanogasteraceae archaeon UBA261
CTGGTGATACGGTGATAATATGGCGATATGATAACTACAGATCGATTCGCAGTCACCGATAAAGAGATATAAGTACGGGGTTGAGTACAGAACATGAATCCTCGCGACCCCTTGCATCCCGCCGACGAGAACAACGAGAACGGTACTAGCGGCAACATCAAGGACACCGACGACGCTGGCGATACTGGCGAGATCGACAAGGGTGATGAGAAGGTGGTGATAATCCCGTTAGGCGAGGAGTCCAAGAAGATCACGCAGACGCTTGCAAATGATTCCGCACGGCAGATACTCGAAGCGCTTGCCGATGAGCCGATGTCGGCATCGGACCTCGCCGGGGTACTGGAGATACCGCTCACGACCGTCAAATACAATCTGGATTCTCTGATCGATTCAGGATTGATCACGGTCAAAAAGACCAAATGGAGCGTCAAAGGAAGAAGGGTTAAGGTATACGCACCAATTCGGAAGTTAATCGTCCTCGTGCCTGACAAAACTGACAAGAAGTCAGTTGTTAACATTCTAAAGAGATATCTCGGCGTGGTGCTCGGTGCGGTGTGCCTGTCCGTCATGATCGAGTGGTGGCACCAGCATACATGCACACAGTGGGCGACCGGGGGTGTAATTGAGGAAACAACCAAATCAGGCATCCCAACTCTTTATACGCCACAACCAATGATGGATGGCGCACCGTCCGCACCGCCCGCCGGGACTCCTGAAATCGTCTCGCGTATAGGCAGCGGGTATGTGAACGACACGTTTGCAGAGGTGCAGGAAGTTGCTGTGAGGGAAGCAGAGAAAGCGATTGCATTGGTCACACCGACCGGCACACCGGTTCCGTCTGAAATGCTACCGGTACCGGAGCCAACGTTTGCGGCATCGCTGATAACGGAGAGGGCAGGAGCGTCATCGATCGATATCTTGCAGGTGCTTGGAGTGCATCCAGGTGTGTGGTTCCTCTTCGGATGTCTCTTTGTGGTGGCGCTCCTTGTGCTGATGGAGCATCGGAGAAAGCGGGATTGAAGTACGTAATTCACAATTCGGTTGTGGAAAATCGGGTCGCTGGTATCTCGCGTTGCAGTGACCAACGCTTGTAAAGAGATTCTAATTTTATCCAACTCACCACACGTAGTTCCAGGTGTTTATAGGGGATTTTATAGTTCTGATGCATTCTGTGATCACTAACGGTCGCTCCCTCGCGTATGTGAAAAAACGCGGACATAGCCCTCTCGATTTTGCACCTCGCCCAATTTTGCGACCTTGCGTTAATCAGAGAAACGTAAAGATTGAGGACCGCCGAATCCACCAGAATCAAAAAACTTTATGAATCGTCGCGAACAGATCGAATTTGATGCAGAAGATCGGAGCCGTCGTATCCGGAACGATTCAGAACGTGGGGTGCCGAGCAAAGGTCATCAGAATTGCAAGAGCCTTTGGATTAACAGGATTCATTCAGAATCTTGAGGACGGTCGGGTCCGGATAATTGCAGAAAGCGAAGACAGCGATCTGGACCGATTTATTGATGCTATAAGGATTAAAAATACTCTGATTGACGTTGAGGATGTTGAAGTTGAATATGCTGATGCCACCGGAGATTTTGCTGATTTCTATAAAANNAAAATTGTCAGCGGTGGGGAACTGACGAGAGGCTGGACAAAGCGGCGGAGTACCTCAATAAACTGATCGATGTTACTAAAGAGTGACTTTGGAAATCTCAACGCCAAGATGTATGCGATGCCAGGGGGCAGAACGTGATGATCGCGAAGCAGAGCGAGACTGCAGAGGAGATCAAGGGATTGAGAGAAGACATGAAGAGTTACATGGATCAAAAATTCGGGGCGATTGAGGATGATCAATCCCGGATAAAGAGCACACTTAAATCCAGCGGGATGCTCAATTAAGGTTCGGTGAGACCGGTAAAACTCGACCACGCTCAATCGGAAGCGTGGGTCACTGAGTGCATTGCAGTTTCATTTAAAATCGAAGTTGTGGTAACGAAACGATACCCGGACTTCATTAATGACTTATATTTGCGATCAGTGGATTTATGCAACCGATCATCTTGATTGAGCAGAGCAATCCAGCAGACCACATCAACAAGACATATATCAGTCACCATCCGATCCACGCCTTGGTGTTCCATATAAGGTAGTGATCGTGTTCCGTTGCCATATCCAAGATTTTTGTTTCCACAGCTAATGAAAAAAGATCGAATGCGGGGTCATTTTCGATATCACTGATCTTCTGCTTCGATTCGACCATTAAAATATAACGCTCACCCACTTCCAGACATGCGGTTTCTTATGGTCTCAGCACTTCACCATCAAAAACGGCATGTAATATCGTTGTCGTTGCCATTTTATCCCTCTGTGTGATCCGATCATCTTATATGTTTTTCAATCCCTCCCAAATGACTACCTCCGCCAGATCTCTCCGCTGTTTGCTGCACGCCCCGCCCGTGATCGCCCGCTGGTACGCTCAATTCGCGTCTGTTGCCGTAGATAACCATTAATCTGTGGGATCTGCGTTAATCAGTGGCTGATACATTACGCTGGTTTTTACCGCAGAGGTCGCGGAGGGAACAAAAGCTCTGCGTACCTCCGCGTGCTATGCGGTTATTTTTCCAGAAAACATAGAATTGCAATTGGGAGACCAATCAACCTAACATGGGTGGTTACCAAAAAACGGCACTGTCGAATTTTCTAGTGATAGAATGAAGTACTCTTTCCAGAATCTCTCTAATCGTTGATGCATTGCAATCTTAGATTAGCTGAGGATATCCGTTCTTTTCTACTGAATTGGTTATTTTCATGGTTTTTGGTTGGATGCAACAGAACTAAAAACATTAGACGATAAAATGGAAAGTTTGACTATCACTATATTTTTAGATAGTGCCCCAAAAAACCACAAATCGCACGAAACAAAAAAGAAAATCGTCCGTCGGAGGCGTGCTCTCGCTTGCCGTGCTGCTCTGAGATCATCTATTTTTCCGTGAAACTTCCACAGCCGAGTGAGCAGTCTGCGCATGACTGGCGGAAACAAAAAAGAAAGTGCGAGCCATGGCGGTCGCCGCACATCCTCCTCACATCGCGTGAACCGACGGGCGGGCGTGCTCTCGTGACCCCCGCGTTCGGCACAGATACCCGCTGGGTATTCCGGTGCCCGTTATCCACCTCGGCATGCCCGCGATCGTCCGCTAACGCGCCGCACCAGTCTAGCTCCCGACAGTTCGCAACTACCACAACGCGGAGGCGATCTCATGCAAAACTTTATGAATCGTCGCGAAGAGAGTGGATTTGATGAAGAAGATCAAAGCCGTCGTATCCGGAACGATTCAGAATGTGGGCTATCGGGCAAAGGTGATCGGGTTTGCGAAGGCTTTTACACTGACCGGTTTTGTTCATAACCTTGACGACGGACGGGTCCAGATAATAGCAGAAGGCGAAGAAAATAATTTGAACGCGTTCATTAGTGCGATACAGATTACGAACACCTTGATCAAGGTTGATGGCGCCGAAGTGGAATATGCTGATGTCACGGGGGATCTCAATGACTTTTATAAACTTGTGGGCGGCGGAGAGACTGACGAGCGGATAGACAAAGCAGCGGAGTACCTCAAGAAACTGATCGATGTTAGTGAGAAGGGGTTTACAGCGGTGACAACAGAGACGCGAAGTGGATTCTCAGAGATGAAGGAGGGGATGCGAAGCGGATTCGAAATGGTGCTCGAGAAGCAGAGCGAGACCACAGAGGAGATCAAGGGATTGAGAGAGGCGCAGAG
>DAWR01000133.1:0-137 GCA_002506015.1 Candidatus Methanogasteraceae archaeon UBA261
AGGTGCAGTGATGTACCCGCTCAAGCTGGCAGTCTTCATTCCGGTTTTGTATCTGATCGAGAGCGAGTTCGGTGAGACTGAACCCGAACTCCGCGAGCTATTGAAACTTGTGATCCTTGTTCTTGGGCTGGCGCCGG
>DAWR01000133.1:161-4816 GCA_002506015.1 Candidatus Methanogasteraceae archaeon UBA261
TTTGGGGTGTGATTGCGATGGCTGCAATGCATGCAATGCCTGCGAAGCACACCATTGCGAAGTACACCGCAGTAACAGCGATTCTCTTCGCAATCTCGTTTGTATCCGGGTATGCGTATGCGGTCATGAACCCTGCAGCGGCTACAGAGGTCACACAGGAGCTTACCACTGGGTTCGAGTGGATAACAGAGCTGAATCCGCTCGCAATCATGCTTGCCATATTTCTAAACAACGCCGTCAAGAGCCTTATTGTGATACTGCTCGGCGTTTTCATAATAATCCCGATCGGCTTCATCGTTTGCAACGGATGCATCCTGGGAATCGTTGCGTATGAGTACGGGCGCACAATGAGTCCCGGTTATGTGGCGGCTGCGATCCTTCCGCACGGCGTAATCGAACTCCCGATGATCTTTATGAGCGCTGCTCTCGGAACGCATATAGGAGTGATGGGTTTTTCGAGGTTGAGGGGGAATATCTCGAGTGAAGAGATATTATCCGAACTGAGACGCTCGGTATCATTCTACGTCCGGTGGATTCTCCCGCTTCTGTTCGTCGCAGCTGTAATCGAGACGTTTGTGACGCCGATTGTGCTGTATCTGCTCGGTTGGACGTAACCAGTCATTCAGGGTCAGGTATATTAAAGTCTGGTGAAATGCTACAGGTACAAGGGTATGCTGAATGAATGAACGTATCGGGCGGTACAGGGATAAGATGAACTATGTCGTGCGCAATATGGAGTCTGTCCAGAAAGACGCTGAAAGCGAGCTTGAGCTGGGCGGGAGATTCTGCGGACTGCATACCGCAATTGGGGCATCAATGGATATGGTTGCGATGCTGCTCAAGGATCTGGGGAATGTTGTCAGAGACGATTATTCAAACATCACGCGTCTTGCAGAGATCGGGATCATATCAGAGTATTTTTATCATTACAGGAAACTGTGGGATGATTGCAAGCACAGGGTCGCAGCCGGGCAGTTTGAGAGCTACAAGGAGCAGGTGGCTGCGATACATAGATTTAATCGGATCAAAAGTAGATTACCAGGGATCACATGAGACCAACAATCGACGAATACTTCATGAACATCGCAGAGGTCGTTGCGACCAGATCGACGTGCTTGCGCAACCACGTGGGCGCAGTAATCGTGCGTGACAAGCGCATCATATCGACCGGTTACAACGGCGCGCCCAGAAACCTTGAGCACTGCCTCGATATCGGGTGCATAAGGAATCAGGAGAATATCGAGTCAGGAACGATGCACGAGGTCTGCCGTGCCGTGCACGCCGAGCAGAACGCAATCATCCAGGCTGCGCTGCATGGCGTCAGCACAAAAGGTGCAACGATCTACTGCACGCATCAGCCATGCGTGCTCTGCGCAAAGATGATAATCAACGCAAACATCGTCCGTGTGGTCTTCGAGCAGACGTATCCTGATCTTCATGCGCTCGAGTTCTTCACAGAGGCAGATATCGAGACCGTGAAGATGGGGCAAAAAGGAACAGATGAATCACGAATCGTCTGCTGAGTTTTGATCTGCAATATCAATATAGTCGGACAGCTCCTCTCGCAACCGAACCACATCTCCGATCACAACGATTGCAGGCGCTTTAACCCCGTGTTCTCCGGCAATCCCGACGATTGTGTTCAACGTCCCGGTGGTTACTACCTGATCCTCTCTTGTCCCGCGCTCAATTATTGCGACAGGCGTACTCTCGCCCATGCCGTGCCGCATTAGTTTCGGGATGTACTCGCCGAGCGTGGTAACGCCCATCAGGACCACAATCGTTCCCTTTGACTGCGCAAGCCATTCCCAGTCGACCATCGATTCGCCTTTCTTCTGTTCGTGCCCGGTTATGACCGTCAGAATCGATGCATGATCCCTGTGTGTGACCGGTATCCCTGCGTACGCGGGGACTGCGATCGCAGACGTGATCCCTGGCACGACCTCGAAGGGAATCCCTGCTTTTCGCAGTTCGATTGCTTCCTCGCCGCCCCTTCCAAAGAGGTATGGGTCGCCACCCTTCAGGCGCACCACAGTCTTCCCCTGTGCTGCGTACTCGATCAGCAATCGGTTGATCTCCTCCTGCGAAAGCGTATGATCGCCCGCGTATTTGCCGACATCAATTCGCTCGGCGCAATCCGGAAGCGATGCGAGTATCGCAGGTCCTGGCAACTGGTCATACACGATCACATCCGCCTCTCCTATCAGTCGCAACGCCGCAACCGTCATCAGTTCAGGGTCGCCCGGACCAGAGCCGACCAGATAGACCTTCCCGTTTGAATGCATGCTGATCACATTGTACCGGAGACTCCTTAATCTCTTCCGGTCGGTTGAATGGGTGTTCGGGTGTGGGGGTGGTTTGTGAAAACTCTGTACTCTCTGTGGCGGTCAAGAGTTCCAAATTACACTTGCGGAGTGGTGTAATTCCGTTTTGTCCATTCTTCTCCGCCCGTATATGATGAACCCGATCTTGTCGCTGATCAGCCAGCAATCAACCGTCCACCATACAGCATCTGATGCCACATGTAGAGTGAAACGAGTAGGAACCACATAAATGCCGTTGTCAGGAGTGCGCAGCAAAACAGGTCATAATCCTCGCTGATCCGTAGTTGGTATACTGCAAGAAGGAAGAGAAAGAACACTGAAATCAGCATCACAATCCACGTACGCTTCATGTAGCTTTGATCGGCGGATAGCTCGCTCATATCGATTCGCATCGTCAGACGCACCATGTCTGCGGTCAGAATCATGATGCAGACTGCAAGACCCACGTTAATCGTTTGTACAAGTGGTGTGAGCATAACCCCCAACTCCTCACGAATGGGACCGCGGCGATTCGAACGCCGGTCGATAGACCCCCAGTCTACCAGGATGGTCCATGCTACCCTACGGTCCCGTTACGCAAGTTCTCGTAATCGCTGGATATCAATCACCCTCTCTTCGTTGGCTGCCATGTTCTCTTTTTCGAGCAGCTCGACGATCTTGCGGAGCGCCACATTAAGCTTGTATACCTTAACAGGTCTCCCTTTGCCGATCTTCTTCTTCTCTTCGCGCTCCGAAATCCACCCGTTCACACGCATCACCCGCATCGCCGCGCTGACCTCCGGCTGTCTGACGCTTGCCGCAGCCTCAAGCTCTCTGGATGTCATCTCCGTTGTGCTGGACAGGCATGCGATGATCCTTGACACGATCTTTGACAGTCCAAGACTCTGCAGAAGCTCAGAAATTTCATGCTCCTGGTCGCCCATTACCTGTATCGATAATTCTTTCATGCAATTATCCACCTATATATTGATAAGTTCTTTTCATTTATAAAGTTTGTGCGTAAAATATAAAGGGGTACATGAATTATCACCCCGTGCGTGGGTGAGTGACGATCGAATCTGCGCGGAGACACCTGTATCAGTGGTATCGAGGTGTCCGGGGTAGAGTATCGCCACATCGAGTGCTGCGAGCAGTTCAATCGAATGCGCGAGTGCGGAGATATCGCCTCCGAGATCGCACCTCCCGATCCCGCCGTCCGGGAATATGGTGTCCCCGGAAAAGAGACTCCCGGTCTCTGATTCGTAGATACAGATACCGCCTGGCGTGTGACCCGGTGTGTGAATCACATCCAGCCGAAGATCGTCAAATTCAAAAGTTTCACCCCCCTGAAGCAGCGTGTCAGGGGTTATCTGCGGAGCATGCTCGCCAAAGAGCGTTGATGCAGTCGCATAGTCGTCTCCGAGAAGTCGGAAATCCGCGCTGTGAATTGCAATATCCGCGCCGGTAACCTCGGCGATTGCGGACGCAGCGGATGTGTGATCAAAATGGCAGTGCGTGAGTATGATCAGTTCGATCGATTTGAAATCAGGCTCGCTTATGTCCCGCGGATCGATTCCCGCATCAATTAACACGGTTCCATTGATTAAGTATGCGTTTGCGTACCCTATGAACCTCTGCACATTCATTGCATCATCATACTGCCATACGCCGCCAACCCTATAAGCTTAATACCTCTCTTCTCAATCCCTTGAACATGGAAGCGGTGATCTGGACAGAGAAATACCGTCCGAAGACACTCGACGAGATCATCGGGCACGAGGAGATCATGTTCTATCTGAAACACCTGATCGAATCGAACAATCTCCCGCATCTGGTGCTATATGGTGCAAAGAACACGGGGAAGCGATCAACGGTGATTGCACTTGCCAGAGCACTCTACGGGGGGACATGGGAGAACAATCTTGTCTTCTTCGACGCATCGAACTTCTTTGATCGTGGCAAGAGCTACCTCGTCTCAGACCCGAGGTTTGCGAAGCTCATCGGAACAGATGATCCGAAGAAAATACGCAAGAGCGTGATTTCCGTATTCAAAGAGGTTATTAACGAATATTCCGCCATGGCAGCGCTCGATTCCGACTTCCGGATGATTGTAATCGATAGTGCGGAGGCGCTGAGTCCTGATGCGCAACACGCGCTGCGGCGTATCATGGAGAAGTATTCAAAGACGTGCAGATTCATCCTCTCAACCACGCACCTCTCCCGATTGATCCCGCCACTACGCTCACGGGGATTGAATCTCTTCTTCGACCGCACGAGTAACGAGGCGGTAGCCGCGCGCATCCGCAGCATCGCATCCGCAGAGGGTGCAGCCATAACAGACGGCACGGGTGG
>DAWR01000133.1:4883-14051 GCA_002506015.1 Candidatus Methanogasteraceae archaeon UBA261
TTCCACAGAGTGTCGAGCAACTGCTGAATGCATCACTTGCCGGGGACTTCAAGGAGGCGAGAAAAGAGATTGACGATCTCCTGATGGGTGAGAGCGGCGCGGACATCGTGGATCAGTTGCGTAAGGTCTCCGATGACCGGGGATTGGATGACGCGCGCTCTGCGGAGCTTGCGATACTCCTTGCCGAGGCTGATATTAATCTGATCAACGGAAGCAACGAGCGCGTGCAGCTTGAGGCATGGGCGAGCCAGGTCGGGGCGATCATGGAGGAGTGAGCGCGATGGAAAGAACGGATCGTTCGGATATCTCGTAAGGGAACTCACGATATCGAAGTTACCAGCAGAAGATATCACGAATCGGACAAATATCGGTAATTACTCAATATTGTGTGGATATCTATACATAAAACCACGAGATTATGCGAGAGTAACACAGAAATCTTGGGGAGATGGCTGCGCCGCTGTTTCGNNACTGTGTAATCTCGTGGTTCCTACTATGTGGTATTGAACATGTCCAAATATCACGAATTTGTCCGGTTCATCAGCACACATCCGCGCATCTCTAAAATTCCCGGTATGCACGCTTTTTATGCGTTCGCAAAAGTTGTGAGTCGTGTTATTTGTAAAATTTGTGTCATTCGTGATTTTGACCCTATTTTTATATACTATTTACTGAAATAAATTATGACCGGTACGCTGCTTTGTGGGGATTCCCTAAATAGGTGAATCAACCAAAACGCAATCACTGATAACTATGGACACCTACGAAAAAATAATCGGACTGGCGAAGCGAAGGGGCTTCCTCTGGAACTCGTTTGAACTCTACGGCGGCACAGCAGGCTTTTATGATTATGCCCCCCTCGGCGCGATGTTGAAGCGCAGAATTGAGAACATCTGGCGGGAGATGTACGTGATCGAAGAGGGTTTCTACGAGATCGAGACCCCGACAATCGGAATCGAGCCGATATTCGTTGCATCCGGACACACGCGAGGGTTCTCAGACCCGATGGTCGTCTGTTCCGGGTGCGATTCCGCATTCCGCGCGGATCACTTGATCAGTGGGATCGTTGAGACGCCGGATGCACTGCCCGCATCCGAGATCAAGCGTTTGATCGACGAGCACGGAATAAAATGCCCGCAGTGTGGCAAAATCGGAACATTCGGCGAGGTTTCCAGTTTTAACCTGATGTTCAGGACTGCAATCGGTCCGGGAACCGAGCGGGCGGGGTATCTCAGACCAGAGACCGCTCAGGGGATGTTCATTAATTTTGAACATCTTTTTAGATTCTATCGAGAAAAACTCCCGTTCGGAGTAACGCAGATCGGAAAATCGTATCGAAACGAGATATCTCCGCGTCAGGGCGTAATCCGGCTCCGCGAATTCACACAGGCAGAGGCGGAGATATTCATCAACCCGCGCGATAAAACACATCCGAAGTTTTCCGCAGTCGGGGACACGATTCTTCGATTATACCCGGCCTCACGGCAGCAGGGCGGTAGCGGTACAGGTGTTGCAGGTGACACGGGCGGGGCAGGTGGCGCAGACAGTGGCATCACCGAGATTGCTGTGCGGGATGCTGTTGATCAAGGTATCATCGCGCACGAGTTTATTGCGTACCATATAGTACTGACCAACCTATTTCTGGCGCGGGTGGGTATCGACCCGGCGCGGCTCAGGTTCAGGCAGCACCAGCCAGACGAGATGGCGCACTATGCCATCGATTGCTGGGATGCCGAGGTTCTGACGGATCGGTTTGGATGGGTGGAACTCGTTGGAATCGCTGATCGCACCGACTACGACCTCGTATCGCATGCAACGCACTCCGGGCATGATCTGTCTGTAGTTCTGGAGTATGACACGCCTGAACAGGTGGAACGAATTGTGGTTACGCCGGATATGGGTGTGATAGGTCCGCGCTACAAAGAAAAAGCTGGTAAAGTTCTTGCTGCACTCAAAAATCTGACGGAAGCGGATCTTTCAGGAGATGAGATCAAAGTGGAGGTAGATTGTGAGACGATCATAATTCCGCGGAATCTGGTCGAGTATAAGACCATAACCGAGGAGGTTCGCGGCGAGAAGATAGTTCCGCACGTGATTGAGCCGTCATTTGGGATTGATCGCGTCATCTATGCGGTACTTGAACACTCGTTTGCAGAGGAGATCGTAGATTGCGAGACGCGCACCGTGCTCCGTCTGCCAGCAGAGGTTGCGCCGGTGCAGGTTGCAGTGCTCCCACTCCTGACAAGGGACGAATTAATCGAACCCGCGCGCAAGATCGTCCAGATGTGCCGCAGAAGCGGAATTTTCGTGAGTTACGACGATGGTGGAACTATCGGAAGAAGGTATCGAAGAAACGACGAGATCGGGACTCCTTTCTCGGTTACAATCGATTATGATACGCTGGACGATGATACTGTGACTGTCCGCAACCGTGACAGTATGGTGCAGATCCGGGTGCCGATCGCAAAGCTCGTGGAGACCATCCGCGAGATGCTTCGTGACCCGACAAAATTCATCATTCAATCCGCTCAGTAAGGGTGATTCCAAGCACGCGTTCAAGTTTCTTACGGGCGGAGTCCTCTGGCACGAGGTCTTCTCGCTCTATCTTCTTGAGTAGCGAGACTTTCTCTCTTATCTCCAGCGCCAGCTCTTCCTGAGACATGCCGCGCTTATCGCGAGCACGTCTGATCACTGATCCATAGTCATCCACCAGTTCGTCGGTCATCTGGTCAAACATATCAGGACGCCTCCGCTGTGGTCGAGTGCGAATCGAGATGCCACCTCTACCCCGCCCCGGCGGGGGCATGGCGGTAGTGGTGCTCTTTGGCACCCGTTTAACCTCGTGCCCGTATCGCGCGCACTCGTCGCAGACGTTTAACTCAGTACCCTCAACGATCACCAGATGTGCCGTTCCACGGATGGATTTTCCGCACATTTCACATTGCATACAAACAGATCCTCCGAATGTACATGTAGCACTAAATCTACATGCCTTTCATAAAGGTTTATGTGTCCTCAAGATATTGAATCATGTAATGGTGGTAGAAATGGACGTTGACGCCGATACGGACTCAACTGAGTTCTCCAGATATATTACGGATCGCATGCGGCAACTCGAAGTCAAGAATGACCTGTTACAAAAGCAGTATCAAAAAGTCGAGACTGAAAAACAATTTGCTGAAGATCAACGGTTGAAACATGCGCGTGAGGTAAGAAAACTACAGAGTGAGCTGAATAAACTACAGGCGGTGCCGCAACTGATCGGCACGCTTGTGGATGTTCTCGAAGAGGGGAAATCAATTGTGCGGTCGAGCACAGGCCCGGAATTCATCGTTGGGACGTCTCAGTTCCTCAACGAAGACGATCTCAAACCCGGGGTACAGGTCGCGCTCAACAAGGAGCACCTCTCCATAGTCGCAATCGTCCCGAAATTACGCGATCCGGTAGTCAGTGGAATGGAAGTCATTGAGGCACCTGATGGATCTTACGACCGGATCGGCGGGCTGGATGAGCAGATAGAAGCGCTCAGGGAGGCTGTGGAACTACCACTCACCAAACCGGAGTCTTTCGAGCGCATTGGAATTGAACCACCCAAGGGCGTGCTGTTGTTTGGTCCTCCTGGCACCGGAAAAACTCTTCTTGCAAAAGCGGTTGCCAATCAGACCGAGGCAACGTTTATCCATGTGGTCGGGTCCGAACTCGTGCAGAAGTACATCGGCGAGGGTGCGCGTCTGGTGCGTGACGTCTTCGAGATGGCGCGGAAAAAGGCGCCTTCGATCATATTCGTCGACGAACTGGATGCAATCGGGGCGAAACGATTGAATGATGCAGGTTCCGGCGATAGGGAGGTTCAGCGCACGCTCGTGCAACTCCTTGCAGAGATGGACGGGTTCGATTCGAGGGGTGAGGTACGCATCCTCGGGGCAACCAACCGACCCGACATACTCGACCCCGCGCTGCTTCGTCCGGGGCGTTTCGATCGATTGGTCTACGTTGCCATGCCAAATCGTGAAGCGCGCACTGAGATATTGCGCATCCACGCTGTGGGCATGAGCGTAGCCGATGATGTTGACTTTGAGCATCTTGCGACACTCACTGATGACGCAAATGGTGCAGACCTGAAGGCGATCGTGAGGGAAGCGGGGATGTCCGCAGTGCGCGAAGACCGGGATGCGGTATATCTCAAGGACTTTGAGGATGCAATCAAGGACATACTGGTCCCTGTGAGCAAGCCAGACCAGTACTCTACGGGCATGTTTGCGTGAAAGACGCGACATGGGCGGAGGATTGAAAAAACGACCCCCCTGTAAAGTACCAATTATGACTTTCTGTAACAGACGCATTTTAAATAACAATGAGTGCTGATTGGTCGGTATGGATGTTGCACACCAGTATCTGGTAAAGATCATCGGAGCGGATGGCATAGCGATCATCGAGCAACTACCTCCCGGCGAGATCGTTGATGAAGTGGTTGCGGCAGATACGAATATAGACATCAACGCCATCCGAAAGACGCTCTTCAAGCTGTATGAGAACCGACTTGCAAACTACCGGAGGGAACGAGAACCGGATACGGGCTGGCTCACGTATCACTGGACGATTCATCTTGAGAATATCAATAGTCGTCTGGATATTGAAGTTGAGAAGCTGCTCCACAATCTGAGGGACCGCCTCGATTTCGAGATAAATAATGTGTTCTACACATGCAACAACAATTGCACGCGATTTCTCTTCGAGACCGCAGCTGAGACTGACTTCATCTGCCCGGTCTGCGCCAATGAATTATTCTATCAAGATAATAGCGAAATGGTGGATAAACTATCATACCGTGTATCAGAACTGGAATCCTCCACTCAGGAGTGACTTTTACGGATGTTTGACTACGTGAACGAAGTTAAGAAGACACGAGATGGGTATAACCGTCTTGCATTGCTGTATGACCTCGACGATGTTTTGTGGCTCGGTTCAAAACAATATTCTCGAAAAAAATTGATAAAAGAGACGAATCTTCCCGATTCAGGACTGGTTCTGGACTTAACTACCGGAACCGGAAGAAATGCCGGACTCCTGGCTAGATGGGTGAAGAATGGGACAGTCGTCGGGATCGATATCTCCAGAAATGTGTTGAAGGTCCACAGATTCAGAAACGACCGATATAAGAATCTTCATCGTGTGTAGGGGATGGTTCAGTCACTTCCGTTCACAGACGAGACGTTTGATGCGGTATTCTGCACCTGTGGCATGGACACAATCGACAGACCGGAGATCGCATTTTCCGAGGCGGTCAGGGTCGTCAAAAAGAATGGTACAATTAGCCTCCTCCATCTTAGGCATGATAAAGGACCTCTTGACGTTTGCAACTTCCTGAGCCGATTTTACGCGTGGGTCTGGCGTGCCGAGGGCGCAGATCTGCTGCCGCATGTGCAGCAGCACAAGGTTGAGATACCTGTGTACAAGAACCTCCACATCGCAGAGGCGATCATCGCAAGGAAAACCGGATGATGTATACCAAACCGTATCTGTTTTTGGTACATGCTCAATAACTTGTGTTACGAACCACAAGATTAACACAGTCTGCGAAGCAGCGGCGCAGCCATCTCCATAAGATTTCTGTGTTAATCTTGTGTGATCTCGTGGTTTTATATGCGGATATTCACACAATATTGAGTAAGTACTTTTTTTGCTCTAATTCCCACCCACATACTCTGTTCCATCCGTTGCGGCGATACAAAGTTCCAAATCATACTTACGGAGTGGTATATTTTGATCTTGTTGATCTTCATCCGATGTGAGGTGATATGGCATAGGTGATGAGTAGAACCAGCAGCAATATCGCCGAGATCACACCCACGAAAGATGGCAGCATTCCAAGGAGCGACAGGGTCGCAAGAATGAAGATCGAAACGCCAATCGCACTCATTGCCGGTGTCATTGGCGCGCGTTGCGACACGGTACGTCCCGAGAGCGAGGCGGGAATTGCGAGGCTGGGGTCCACATCGATCTGCGGACCCGAATCTGCGATCATCTCGAGATCGAAACTGCCGGTATTCGCGCCGTATCCAATGGTAACGGAGATTCGCCCGTTCTGCTGCGTATCGATGCATGCAACCCCTCTGATTACTGTTTTGCCATCCGCAACGAGGTCGTTTTGCAGAAATTTGATGACCTCCCCGATCTCGTGGCTGGGCGCGAGATATACCCGGGTCGGTGCGCCGTAATTGACGAGTTCGATTATGAATTCATGTTCCATGCCGCGGGGCAGTACCATCTCGGCATGCCGGACTGTGAATTCGATGGAATTGAACCGGGTTCGATTCAGAATGATCTGCTGCAGAGGGGTTTTCTGATCCATTTCACTCACAGTCACTCACGGAGGTCCGGCGGAAGCATGTTTGGTATGCCGTCCTCAATTGGGTAGTATTCATCGCATTTCTGGCAATATAGGGTGCCTGCGATGATTTCGTCATCTTCTTCAGTCACAGTCAGCTCGAGATCGCCTTTGCATATAGGGCAGGCAAGAATATTCATCAGTTCCCGTTTCATCTCTGATTCACCGATCAGTATTGTACCGCATTTACTAAATATTTTCTCTCGGCAGTGCTATCACGTCCGGTGCTGTGAGTCCCGCGGAGGAATGTTTTTATCCCGTTGGTTCGATTGTAACGAGCAGTCGGAGGGAACACATGAAGTACATAGCAGCGATTACATGTCTGATGCTCGGTGTATCGGCATCCGGATGTGTTACCGAAGACCGTGATAATAATATTAGGTCGGATACCATGGATTTGAGCAATAAAACGGTACTGATGGTCATAGCGCCATCGGATTTCAGGGATGAGGAACTCTTTGCCCCGAAGGAATTTCTCGAAGAGAATGGGGCAACGGTTGTGATCGCTTCTGACAAGAGAGGAACTGCGAAGGGGATGCTCGGCGGTGTTGCATCTGTTGATCTTCCCGTATCCGGCATTACTATTGGCGATTACGATGCCATCGTATTTGTCGGGGGGTCAGGTGTCGAATCACATAAACTCTACGAAGACGGTGCGTATCTGAAGCTGGCAGCGGATGCAGATGGTGCTGAAAAGATCATCGGTGCGATCTGTCTTGGTCCGATGATTCCGGCAGGAGCGGGGCTTTTGTCCAAAAAGAATGCGACCGTCTTCAGTAGCGGCGTATCGTACGTAACAGACCATGGGGCGAACTACACCGGAAATGCGGTGGCTGTGGACGGCAGGATCGTTACCGCGGAGGGTCCGCATGCGGCAGAGGAGTTTGCGCGGGCGATCGCCGAAGCCATCTCCAGTCCGGACGACGCTGAACATGGATATTCCAAATAGAGATGCGTGCGATGTGAATTGTCAAGAGCCAATATTTATCATGCCTCCTCACCACAAAGAATTATGCTCAAAAAACACCACGCACGATTGACCGATGCCGAACTCATCTCCCTTTTGAACCGGGAATCTGAGATTGCGGATGTGAAACCGGCTGTTTCGGAGATTCTTGAAGATGTGGCTGCCAGAGGCGACGCTGCGTTGATCGAATGCACAGAACGATTCGATTCTGTCTCGCTCTCTGCAATCGAGGTTGCGGCAGATGTGATATCCGCGACATTTGATATAGTTGACCCTGAAATTCTGTGGCACATTGAGACCGCAGCTGACAATATCAGGAGGTTTCACGAGTCTCAGCTCGAAGCCGACCTCTTGTTGAGCGAGATTGCGCCCGGAATCGTTCTCGGGCAGAAGACAACGCCTTTTGACTGTATCGGAACGTATGTCCCTGGCGGGACAGCATCGTACCCATCAACAGCGCTGATGACAATCATCCCCGCGAAGGTCGCCTCTGTCCCGGAGGTTGTTATGTGCACCCCGCCGATTTCGGGTGGCGACGGGGGCGTGCATCCGTTGACGCTTGCTGCCGCATCGATTGCAGGTGTTGATCGGGTCTTCTGCGTCGGTGGCGCTCAGGCGATCGCTGCGATGGCTTACGGCACAGAGACCGTGCCAGCGGTCGACAGGATCGTTGGGCCCGGGAACGTGTATGTGACTGCTGCAAAGATGCTGGTTCCGACCCGAATCGACTTTCCTGCAGGACCCTCTGAGGTTCTGATCATCGCAGACGAGACCGCACATCCTGATTTCATTGCAGCGGACATGGTGGCACAGGCAGAACATGATCCGAATGCCATAGCGGTCCTTGCAACGACATCAGAGGCGGTTGCAGATGGTACGCTCAAACTGATCGAGTCAAAGGCGGCAGATGCTCTTCGATCAGAGATCATCCAAAAGTCGCTCGAACGTGGCGCAATTTTGATCTTCGACTCGATCGATGAGTGCGTCGAGTTTTCAAACACATTCGCACCGGAACACCTTGAGATCATGGTCAAGGATTCGTTGAATGTGCTGAACAGCGTTTACAATGCCGGATCGATCTTTGTTGGCGATTACGCTCCTGTTTCAGCAGGTGATTACGCATCAGGCACGAACCATGTGCTGCCCACCGCAGGGCACGCATGGACATACTCGGGTCTGAACGTCGGTTATTTCACAAAGAAGTCGAGCGTCCAGATCATCAGCAAAGATGGGTTATCCGAGATCAGGGACACAATTGTGGCGATAGCAAGCGCGGAGGGTTTGGACGCACATGCGGATGCGGTCAAGGTGCGGTTTAAGGACGGAGGAAGTATTGGGGACTGAAAACGTTCGGTTCACCCATGCAAAACAGGGTTTAGCTGAGGCAAAAAAACCACGAGATTGCACAAGATTAACACAGAACTCTTGTGAAGATCTGTGCAATCTTGTGGTTATACTCGGCACCGTCATAAACTGCGATTTTTTATTGGTGGAACCAAACTGATACAATCCACCAAACAATGACTCAGCGCCTTGCTCACACTGCAGTTACAGAGATTTGAAAAAGCTCAAGTTGTGGCGGTGTGAAGTATAGGTAATGATAAGGTCGCTCGATAGTGGTTTTGGGGGTGCAAGGGGATTTCATGATTGCGGGAAACTGTGGGCAGATGAGGCAGAAAGGGGTCGCAGGCGGTCGATTATTGGATTAAAATATAATCCCCAAAGTTGAGTTACAATTGTCGCTCTCTTTATATACTTACTCGATGTTGTGCGGATATCCACACATAAAACCACGAGATTACACAAGATTAAC
>DAWR01000133.1:14064-32068 GCA_002506015.1 Candidatus Methanogasteraceae archaeon UBA261
CTGCTTCGCAGACTGTGTAATCTTATGGTTCCTGCCATAAGCTATTGCGCATCACTCACTCGCTCTCGCTCCAGAAGGCCGCACCAAGCAGGATTGCAACAGGACGTCCTGACGTCCTCGCAAGCGTCCATGCACCGGAGATTGTGCCCGCGATCTCTGATTGTGTGGGTGTGTACCATGGCACTCCGAGATCGTCGAGCAACTTCGGTGTTAACTGCCCCATCGGAACCTGTGCCGATATCTGTTCGCCGAGATCGCCTCTGTGGCTGATGATCATGAGAAGAGGTATTCCGTAGAGCAGGTTCAGTGATGCGAGCGCATTGATGCTGTTTCCAAGCCCGGAGTTCTGCATGACCAGCGCAGGATTCTTTCCCCCGAAGTATGCGCCAGCGCATATCCCGATGCCCTCTTCCTCACGCGTCACAGGGATGTGTATGATCTCGTCGTCTGACTCGATCATATCGATCAATTCTCCAAGATTGACGCACGGAACACTCGCAACGAAATCGATTCCTGCCTCTTTCAATGCGGGATGCACGTTCATGATTCTCGAATTCTTACAGTCTCGCACGCGACCCGAATCAGCCTGAGCCACGTGTTCAGCGCAGCGCGCAGCGCAGTGATATCTTCAGCCGTAACAATGAGGCGCAACTCCCCGCCCTCAATTGAGAGCTTTGCCACACTCTTTGAAAATGTTTCCGCACTCTCCGGCAGCAGCGCACGGTATATCATGCGGGAATCCCCGCCGAAATCAAACCGGAATTCTGCCCGTTCCATCACTCAGCACAAACTCGCTTTATCTGAACAGGTCGCTCCTTTAAGAGGATACGATGCCCGCAGTACGGGCACCGGATGCCGCGATATTCATAATCGATCTCGACTGGCTGCTTACAGCGGACGCACCGATAGCCCATTACGCCTCCATCATTGTATCCCGCTCACGCTGCTCGATTGCGCGCTTGACCGAACGTGCGACCGTCGTTCCGACCGAGGTTGCCGGAAGATATGTGCCGCCTGCAAAAGAGTGTCCGCATTTGGCGCATCTCCAGATCCCTGTGCCGACGCGGCGCACGGATGGGGAACCGCACTGGGTGCACACATGCTTCTCGTGCATCTTTTCTTCGATGTCTGCGACCTTTTTGCGGATGTTTCTGCCATATCGCACGCCAAATCTGCCTGCAGACCTTGTTTTCCAACCTTTTGTGTGTTTGACCATATTTTATTACACTTCCAAGAATTTCTTTCGTATATCGCTTGCTGCAGTCTGCGCCATCCCAATCACACGCATAACCTGATCGATCATGAGCGGCTCTGCCCCGAGCTTCTGCATACCCGATATGCTACCATCTGTATTGGTGGCAACGATTAATGATGTGCTCGCAATCTTCTCCTCGTCGAGTGACGGATCAAGCATCATTTCTCCACCGAATTCAATTGTGGTGACTGCGAGAGGGATGTCTCTGACCGGTAGAGGTGTGTCCTCACCCAGATCGTGTCTTGCCGCGGGTATCGTCGTATTGAGCAGCGCTGCGATTGCACCCATGCTTGCTGCATCGACGATATTGCCGCCGTTGTTCAGTACGTGAATGTCAACGAATATGATCCAGACCTTCTCGCCTTCGGTTATGCAGAGTTTTGTGAGATCAATCGATTTCGACTCACGGATACCGCGATCCACGACTCTCGCAATCTCTATTGCCCCTTCTCTTGGAGGACCTGCCTCATAATCGGGGGACGCAAGTGGGATTAGTTCGATGTTGACTATAATCACACCCTTATCCGGTGTATCCGAAAACGGCTCACCTGGCTGGACCTTTATGCCGACCAGTAGCTTGGTATCCCCGAGCGTAACCATGGCTGAACCATCCGCCGTATCTATGGCGTCGGTCTCGATTGTTATCTCTCGAAATTCATCAAAAGCACGCCCATCCGCGCGCTCGCCCTTGAGCACCAGGTTGAAGAGGTGATCACGCTGGACCTCTGCCATCACAGTATTATCGCCACTACTCATCCAAACCGCCCTCCGCTTGGTATTCATTGTCGTATTTCTCGACTAATGCCTGACGCTGCAGTTCATAGACGGTAGTACACCCGGTCTTTGCCAGCTCGAGTGCTTTGTAGAATTCCTCTGTTGTCATGCGTCCGTCCATCTGAAGAAGCGTTATCCTGTTGTCCGAAGTCATTGCGACCGGCACGTCCGCATCTCCAAAGTTGTCCTCCTCTTTCATCAAGTCGAGCACGATCTCGCCATCCACCTTCCCGACGGCGCACGCACTGACCAACCCTCGCATCGGTATGCCTGCGTCCGCAAGTGCCAGTGATGCCGCATTGATGCCAGCGGTTCTGGTGCCAGCATCTGCTCGCAGCACCTCTATGTATATGTCAATTGCCGTCTTCGGGAAAAATTTGGTGAAGACCACGTGTTCAAATGCCTGCCTGATTACTTTTGAGATTTCCACGCTTCTTCTACTTGGACCAGGTCTTATTCGCTCATCCACTGAGAACGAAGCCATATTATACCTGCACTGTACGACTGCTCCGGTCATATTCTGTCTGTGTCTCGGATGAAGCTCTCTTGGACCGTACACGGCAGCTACTACCTTATTACGTCCCCATTCAAGATAACATGATCCATCAGCCCGATCAAGCGGGCTGAGCTCGATTTTAATCGGTCGCAATTCATCGCGTCTCCGACCGTCCAGTCTCTTTCCATCGATGATGAAATGTTCCGGTTTTTCACTCATTACCATTCCTCATTGTCTCTACTTTCGTGTATTCTGCTCTGCATAGTCTTTTCTTTTGCCTTCAGGAACGCCTGCACACGATCAGTCAATCCGGGGGTGTGCGCATTTGCCTCAATATACCTGATTGCCTGAATCGCAAGATCGATACGATCTTCACTACCACTAATCCATACTCGTCCATTCTGACCAACGAACATACCACAGCCAATAATGCTCTTCAAAAGCCGGATCATCGAGCCGCTGCGACCGATCACCCGCGGCATCTTTGTTGGGCCGATCGTCGTGATGCGCCCGTCAGTGAGGCGTCTCAGTTCCTTATCTCGCATTGTGAGTTCCACCTTCATTGCGGCATCCACGTCTTTTACCAGCACCAGTACGCAGTCTCCGACCTTCAGATATTTCTTCATGTCCTCGAGTTCGATCCGCCGCGGATACTGTGATACATGCAGCAAACCGTCATAAGGCGAGTTGATATCGACGATCCAGTTGGAATGCGTCGTCTCAATTATGATCCCTATCACTCGGTCGTTGGCATGCGGAATGTATTTGCCTGAAAGCGGTATCACGCTGACATACCGCGCTCCCGCGTTCACGAGTCCGTACACCGAGGCGCAGACCTCATCCCCGCGAATGTACGTGCCACTGCCCGACATTTTTATATTATCAGATACCACATCACCCGGAACAACAATCTTTCTTTCCATATAATTACCTTTATTTCAAAAGTTTCGTTTCTGCGTTGCCTTTTGACACGCGATTAACAATACCGTAAAAATCGAGTTGCATGCCCGCGGGAATCTTGATTACGCCGATCCACGACCCATCATGTTGCCACTCTTCCTTTTGCACCTCGCCAAAGCCTGCGACCTCCCCGTAAGCCTTTGCAGCATAATCTGCCGGAATCTTGACGGCGACCTCGACGGTATCGAACCTGATCGGGATGATCGGGCGGATCGCGTCCATCGTTATACTCACCAGCTCGTCAACACTCTTCATCGGATCGAGGTGAATGCCAGCCTCCTCCATCGCCTTCTCGATTCGCGCAGGCGGATGCGGCGCCTTTGTCTGTGGGTTGAACGCACCAGCAGCGATTGCACCCACAACCTGCCTCCGCTTATCATCGAGTATCTGCTTCCGCTGGTCCTTTGTGAGATGCAGTTCTCCATGCACCACTATGTGCTCTGCTACCGCATATATCTCTGTTGTGCCAAAGGTTCGCTCTACGTCCTCCTCGGAGGGATGATCACCACGGCTGGCGTTCTCAAAGACATCCTCAACCGCAAGCATCGCGGGAATATCCACATCGTCACCTTTGCGGAGCGACAACGCAAGTTCAGGATCAACCAAAACCTCATAGTGTTTGCCGCCGTGTTTCAGCCGTGCTGTAATTGCGTTATCAAGTGTGACCATGACTACTCACTATCTTCCACAGTTACGTCCTTCTTGAATTCCTCGACGATCGCATCGACGTAGCCTTTAAGTGTCTCCTTCTCGAGTTTTCTGAACTGTCGTTCCTCGAGTGTCACGACCCCAATCTCAATTGTGTCCACATCGAACCGGGTATCAGAGACCTGATACAACGCCTGGAGTCCAAGTCGGATCGCATCTTCCATGACAATGTCCCCCGAATACTCCTGCTCGAATATCTCCATCACTTTTGCTCTACCGGCACCGATTGCGGTCGCATTGTATTCAAGCAATGCTCCACTCGGATCGGTCTCAAACAGCCTTGCCCTGTGATCGTCCACGCCAGCAATCAAAAGGGCGGTTCCGTACGGGCGTACGCCGCCAAACTGAGTGTAGGTCTGCTTGTGGTCGCAGATCTTCTTTGATATCGTCTCCACTCCGATCGGCTCGTCATAGTACACCCGGTTGACCTGCGCCTCCACACGTGCACGATCGATCAGTGCACGGGCGTCCGCAACCAGTCCTGATGTCGCTGCACCGAGATGCTGGTCGATCTGAAAAATCTTCTCGATGGATTCGGAGACTAACAGTGGGCTTGTGACTCGTTTGTCAACCAGTAACACGACACAGTCCTTTGTTTTTATCCCTATTGCAGTTGTCCCCCGTTTAACCGCTTCTCGGGCATATTCTACCTGAAAAAGTCTCCCGTCTGGACTGAATACGGTTATTGCGCGATCATACCCCATCTGGGGTGCCATTTGCATTTTCAATCATCTCCTATCTGTTTATCGCATGATGAATTATGTATGTGTATATAAAGGTTTTTCGGAATTTGCGATAACTTCCGGTCATCCGCTCGCTGACATCTTCCCAACTATGTCCCTGCGCGTGATGAATCCAACCAAATCGCCGTCAAGATTGAGCACGGGAATTCCACCGTACCCATGTTTCAACATCAGGTTGACAACTTCCACTATATTGGAATTTGTGTACACAGTCTTTACACCGCGGTTCATAATATCCGCAGTCAAGAGACTCTTTATCCGGGTATCCTGCTGGTTGGCAGGTACAAGATCGCGGATCGCACGCATCGCCTTTGCTATGTCCTTCTCTGTGATGATTCCGACCAGCTGATAATCCTCAACCACCGGAAGTCGTCCGATGTCCTGGTCCATCATCATCCTCCGCACATGAACCACACGATCGCCGGGTGCGGCAGTGACCGGCTTATTCATATATTCCGCAGCGAACCCGAAGACTGTCTGGGTCCGGAGAACCTCGTTCGGTGTGATCCAGCCAAGAATCTTGTCACCATCCATTGCAAAGAGTATGCCCCTTTGCTGTTGCAGCGCGGATATGGCACTCTCCATATCAGCCTCCGGAGATATCTCGGTGTACGCATCACTCACAGCCGTTGCAACGTGCAGAGAGGATGCCGAGAGACCTGGCTTTCTACTTGTGCCGAGGACGCGCGCGATGTTTCGCATCGTCAAGATCCCGCGGAGCGTGCCTCTACTCGTCACCATCAACCGTCTCGTATCATACTTTTCCATGAGATCCAGTGCGTGAGATATATCCTCTGATTTCTCGATTCGCACAGGATCTACCATAATCTCAGATACTTTCATTCTTATTCTCCCATCTTCATTATCGCTTGCAACATACTATCTTGATTCAGTATCCCTGCCACATCCCCCTTCTCATCGAGAACAACGATGCTCGTGATCTCCTCCGCCACCATCATACCGGCTGCATCAACTGCAAGCCCGTCCTCTGCAATCGTTACGAGCGGCATGGACATAATATCCTCTGCAAGAATCGGAAATTCGAGGATCTTTCCACGCATGCTGCTGCCGGATGGCATGCACGCAAACGTTAGATTGGAGTTAGTGATCATGCCCACAGCTTTTCCACTGTATTCGAGAACCACGACCCGGTCCACCTCTTCCGCTTCCATCAACTGGAGGACGTGACCAAGTGAGTGTCGTTTGTGCACAAATGCGACAAAGTCGGACATGATCTCGCTTGCGCAGATCTCAGTTGTTGTCTGCGAAAAGTGTCCGATCAGATCCCACTTGGTAATGACTCCATAGAGCTCCTCGCCGCGGACCGCAAGACCGCCAACGCTATTCTCAAGCATCAGTTCGCAGACCTGCGAGAGCGTGGCATCGGGATATATGCTAATCAATGATTTTGTCATGACCAGTTGCACAGGAATCTGGTCGATCGGGCGTCTTCGCCACTGTGGCTCTGCCTGATTGAGCCTGCGCCCTATATCAGATTTGGTGAGCATGCCAACAGGTTCGTCATGCAAAACCACAAGGAGCCGACTGATCTTGTGCCTGAGCATCAGATTGCGCGCATGCGAAACTGGCTCTGCCGGTGTAATCGCATACACCGGAGCGCTCATTATGTCCTTGACTTGCATGTTCCACTATTTCAACGTAGCTAGTGCCCCTACAACATCTCTTTCTGTCAATATTCCTGTAAAAACACCCTGATCAATAATTGGAAGTGATCCCACGCCGTTTGTTACCATCATCTGGACCGCATCGCCCAGATCCACACCTGAAGTCGTCCAGACAATGTCCTTCTCGATCAGCGATTTGGCAGGCACACTCAGCGCACCCGCAATGTCAACTGCCCCTTTTGTAAGTGCTTCACCGCTTCCGAGGAACCGCAGTATGTCAAAAGCGGTGACGATCCCGAGCAGAATCCCGTTCTTGACGATCGGAAGACGTCTGAATTCGTGATCAACCATCAGTTTCCCGGCGGTTCCGATATTATCGTCCGGGTCGATCGTTGTCACACCCGTTGACATGAAATCGGCTACCTCAACCTCGGTCTTGACGCCTGTGATCAGACGCATAAAATCCTGTTCGGTGACGATTGCATCCACACGATCCTCCTTGTCCAGAATAGGCAGACACCCGACCTGCTCTTTTTTCATTATATCCAGAGCATCGCTGATCGAGGCATTCTGGTACAGATGCGGGACTTCGAGCTTCATGATCTCCCGAATTTCCTCGTTGACCGCTGCAATTATGTTGCCACCGAATCGATTGGTGACAAGAGAGTGTCTCGGTCCGCCGCACAGAAAATCAACGATGTTCTGGCATACAATGATTCCTCTCAATTGTTTTGTGCCGGCGTCTGCTATCGGAATTCTCCTGAATTCACGATTCAGCATCGTCTTCACGGTGCTCATGATCGTTGTCGTCCGTGGAACCGTCACAACGTCCTTCGTTGCGACCGTGAGTACATCCCCGGGGTGTGTGGAAGCATGTGAGTTGGTTCCGGCACCCCCCCGATCCAGCGCACCTCCTACCATCACCGTGCGCGGTTTCGATCGTTGTTGCCTTTTCATTCAATCACCATTAATCGTATGTGGTCATGCATGGTCACAGTACATTTAAAACTTACTACCCAACATCACTAACCAACCGCTCACAGACCGCATCACCGCATGACCACATCGTCTTATGCTATGGGGCGCAATCATTTAAAGTTAATTGACAATCATATTTAGGCACTGTCGAATTTTCTAGTGATAGAATGAAGTACTCTTTCCAGAATCTCTCTAATCGTTGATGCATTGCAATCTTAGATTAGCTGAGGATATCCGTTCTTTTCTACTGAATTGGTTATTTTCATGGTTTTTGGTTGGATGCAACAGAACTAAAAACATTAGACGATAAAATGGAAAGTTTGACTATCACTATATTTTTAGATAGTGCCTCATATTTAATTGATGAATGTAAAAACCCTGAGAATCATCCTTCCTCTGGTACCGATGATCTTGCTCGTGGCAATGGTTGCGGCAGCGTTTGCAGCACACGGCTGGGATGTGGAGGCGACGCTTTTTGCAGAGGATCCTGCCAGGAAGATGGAAAATCTCATAGCTCCGGATGTTATGGCTGGAGGTGATTCTTTCAAGGTATCAGACATCAGTATTTCCGACGATGGACGAAAGATTTCGCTTGAAGTCGAGTTTCGCTCGCCATTGAATGTGCCTGTGACGGTAAAGGAACTTTCTGCGGATATCGCAGCCGATGGCGGTTCCAGCAGGCTTAGTCTACAGGACGAAGTGAAGATCCTTCCTAACAAGTCCGCAACCCTCGAGATTGCGGGTCTGCTCAATGGGACTCCTTCGACGATGGGTACTACACAATTACCCCCCAACCTGACCATAAAACTGGAGATCGGAGGAATAATAATTGAAATGGCGGAAATACCATGACCCGGGTGAACGTGCCCGGTGTAATTGCGGGATTGCTCACAATCACACTGCCATTTCTCGGGGCGTGGTGGCACCTCACACTGGGAACAGACGCACTGGTCGTCTCTGCGGCGCCGTTTGAGGTCGTAACAAGCATCTTTGGAGAGAAGATGACGTCTCCGCTCTTCTGGTGGTTCTGCCTCGGGCTCAAACTCGGAGTGATCTATGTCGGAGTGGTGCTTCTGGCAGGCTCGGTACTCATCGCATCTGACGACCACACAGCAATAGCAGATGAGTTGATACGCTTCGGATCCACGAAACTGATGTATCTCATAATAATGTTTGTCGCTGCCCTGTTGATTGCAATCACTCTTGCGAATCAGTCCTCAGGACTCGTCCCGTTCCGGATTAACCTCCCGTATCTCATCGGGAGTGATGTGATCAGTGCCTCTGCAGAGGGTGCGCGAATCACAATCCCGATAGGCATGAAACTCACATGGGCGTTCGGAGCGGCAGTACTCGCTGCTATGCTCGGAATCGTCGCACGGGTCTATCAGAAGAAGATGTGAAGAGCTAATCCACAATCATCGAATTCTGCACAAGATATTCGATCGCCTCGACGACTCCTGCCCCATACTCGCCAAATGTCGTGATATCAGAAACTTCCATGAGCAATGGGTGCGCATTTCCGACGGCGATAGAAAATCCCGCCGCAGCAAACATCTGGATATCGTTTCTCGAGTCGCCAATTGCTGCAAAGTCTCCTGCGTTAAGTCCCATGAGACTTGCCATCCTGCGTAAACCTGTTCCCTTGTTCACGCTTCCACTCTTCAGATGAATGGCGTACCCGGAATCCACAACCTCAATCTCATGACCGACGATACGCTCCGCATCAGCGGAATCGAAGTTCCTGCGAAGCGCAATCTCGGTTTTCCGGTAGCCGGGATCGATCTTCTGGACGTCAAAATGCGTATTCAATGCATCGAATGCACGTTCGCAGGCTTCGATATCCCCGTCGTAGTATTCCTTGCCATCGTATTCAAGCGAGATTATGCCACCATTCTCTGCGATGATCTGCCCACCGGTTCCGATCAGCTTTGCTGCCGCCCGTGCAAAACAGAGCACGTTCCCTGTAGCGAGCACGATCGGGATATTAAGGGTTCGCAGGCACGCAACAGCGCGACAGTCGATGCTTCTATCCCTGTGCGTCAGCGTGCCATCGATATCGATTGCGATTGCCTCAATCATTGGTCTCCGAAGAGCCCCTCTGGCGTCACCGTGAAGAGTGCCTCACCGTCGGGCAGATTTGGGGAGTCGACCAGTTTTGCAACACGCTTGTCGCCCTTCGACTTCCGCAGATATATTCTGAATGTCGATGTGTGCCCGAGGATGTGTCCACCGATCGGCTTTGTCGGATCACCAAAGAATGCATCGGGCTTGGACATCACCTGATTTGTCACAAAAACCATCGCATTGTTCAGATCAGCGAATCGCATGATTGTGTGCAGATGCTTGTTCAGCTTCTGCTGCCGATCAGCGAGCGTGCCTCTGCCAACATACTCCGCCCGAAAGTGCGCTGTGAGCGAGTCAATGATGAGCAGGCGCACAGGCTTCTCAGCATCTCTCAGCGAATCAGCGAGTTCGGATGCTGTGTCCATCAGAAGGATCTGATGGTTGGAGTTGTATGCACGGGCAACATGGATGTTCTTCAGGAAGTCCTCGGGATCGTAATTCATATCATATCGCTTCGATAGTCCCTCCACCATACCTGCAATCCGATCCGGACGGAAAGTGTTCTCCGTATCGAGGATGATTACGGATCCGTCCAACCCCCCCATATCGACCGGTAACTGCACATTTACTGCAAGCTGGTGCGCTATCTGCGTTTTTCCAGACCCAAACTCGCCATACACCTCCGTAATCGCCTGCGTCTCAAATCCCCCACCCATCATCGTGTCGACCTCGTCACACCCCAACTTAAGCCTACCGATCTCCTCCCGGCGCCTGAGAATGGCGTCTCCGGTCTCGAAACCACCAACATCGGCACATCTCCGTGCGGCTGCTATGATCTTGGTTGCGGTCGACTCCCCGATCTCGGCGGTCGCTGCAAGCTCGGATGGTGACGCGACGGCGATCGCATCGACCGAGTTGAATCCGGCGTCCTTCAGTTTTTCGGCTGTCGCAGGACCGATTCCAGGGAGATCTTCTATGGATATTTCGTTCATGGTAATCACGTCAAATTCCAGTTCAAGGAGTATTAACCGTTTGGCATGAGTGGGGTGAAAGTGAAAGCAGGGACGGGGGCGGAGCCGGGGATGGTGCGGGAGCTGGAGCTATGGCTGGAGCGAACCACGCAGCACAACAAGCCGCTCGCCCGGACACCTGATGCTCGCTGCTTCATGCACATTAAATCCCACCGACCTCATGCGCTCAGACACCTTCTCGATGTTGGTTAGTGACGAGACCAGCAGAAGAACGCTCCCGCTCTCTGCGAGAAAATTTGGTGCCTGCTCTATGAATCGGTTGATCGTTGCGCGCCCATCAGCTCCGCCGTTCCATGCATAATCCAGCCAGCCATCGATACGCTCGTCCGGCGCAGTCGGAAGATACGGCGAATTGAAGACGATCAGGTCGAATCGTCCCGAAAGCCCTACGAAGAGGTCTGCTCTGATCACCTGCAAGCCGTTTCTCTTCGCGCATGCCACGGCGTGTGGACTGATATCGGTTGCAATGTACTCGTGCTCTGGCGCACGGCGCATCAAAACGCCGGATACGATTCCGGACCCGGTACCAATCTCAAGGATGTGCAGGATTCGATCGATCCGATTCTGCTGCTCAATTGCCTCAAACGCAGAATCGATCATGAGGTACGAGTCCTCTGCCGGTTCGTACACGTCCTCTGCTGTTATGATCCGTTCTTCGGTCGCATCCACAGACACAGGGTACACGCTCAATAACTTGTGGTAAGAACCACGAGATTACACAGTCTGCNNGCCATCTTCACAAGATTTCCGTGTTAATCTTGTGTAATCTCGCGGTTTTATATGGGGCTATTCACACAGTCATTTACTGACTGACAAAGTCACTCGACTTCGGTATTCCTGGCTTCAAGCCCTTTCTTGTTCGGATCTGTTTCACGATATCAGGCAACAGGTTCTTCGGGAGTGGCTCAAACCCTGCGAACTCTGTACTCCAGAGCGCTCTACCTTCGGTCGCGGATCTGATATCGCCCGCGAATCCGAACAGTCCGGAAACCGGTGCCTTGGACTCAAGGTCTGTGACGTCGCCTTCCTGCGTCATGTTCAGAATCGCGCCTCTCCGCCCCTGAATCTCTGATATTGCTCCACCCATGTAATCCTGCGGTACCTGGATGAAGACCTTCTGGAATGGCTCGAGCAGTGTCACATCTGCCATCAAAATCGCTGCCTGGATCGCCTGCCGCACTGCCGGGATCACCTGCGCAGGACCGCGGTGCACGGCATCCTCGTGGAGCTTGACATCGACCAGTCTCAGTTTGACACCCTGGCAAGGCTCTCTTGACATCGGACCTGCAGTCGTTGCCTCAACGAATCCCTCAATTATCAGTTCCATTGTCTCACGCAGGTACTGAACACCTTTGGTCACATCGATCAGTATGTTCGACTCCGAGATTGCGGTGATGCCTTTTGCCTCGTCCTTGTCCAGTCCTGCCTCAATCAGTTTGTCGCGCCTCTCGATCTTGTCCATGCGCATGGTGACCTCGCCTGATTTGATCAGGTCGACGACACTCTGTTCCAGCGGCGAAACCTCGATATAGAACCGGTTGTGCCGGTTCGGTGATTTACCCTCGACCGGTCCGGCTCTGCCAGTCACAGTCTCACGGTAGACAACAATCGGCTCGGACGCCGTGATCTCGACACCCTTGTCTCTCTCGATTCTGTGACCGATGACCTCGAGATGCAGTTCGCCCATTCCCGCGAGCAGGTGCTCGCCGGTCTCCTCGTCAATTTTGACCTGCAGCGTCGGATCCTCCTTTGAGACCTGCCTCAAGACCTCAATTAGCTTCGGGAGGTCTCGCATGTGCTTTGCTTCGACTGCGACCGTGACAACAGGCTCGCTCGCATGCGTGATCGTCTCAAATGGATACATCTCCCTGAGTGATGTTGCAGTGCTGCCCACAATCGCACTCTTGAGACCTGTTACTGCTGCTATGTTTCCTGCCGGAATCTTCTCGACATCGACCCGCTCCGGTCCCATAAAGACTCCGACCTGTTGAATCCGATCCGTTTTTGCCGAACCTGATACGTACAGTTCCTGGCCGCGCTGAAGCGTTCCGCTGAAGAGCCTGCCTGTTGCAATCTCGCCTGCGTGTGGATCTCGTGTGATCTTTGTTACCATGAGCGCAACATCGCCGTTGGGATCGCATGCAGCCATCTGCGCCCCGATCTCGGAATCCGCGTCGCCGTGCCAGATCACGGGAACCCGTCGCTTCTGAGATACGAGTGGGTTTGGCAGATGCTTGATAATCATATCGTTTAAAACTTCGTGGAGCGGGCATTTTTCTGCAAGCGCCTTCATATTGCCATCCTTGCAATATTGGAATACCTCATTGAAACCTACCCCGCTCTTTTTCATGTAAGTAACGCTTATCGCCCAGTTATACAATGCTGATCCAAATGCTACGGTTCCGTTCGCCGCATCGAGACGCCACTCTTTGTATTTCTCCTCGCTCATCCCTTTGATCAACTTGTTCACATTGTCGATCACCTTCCCAAGCTTGATCTGCATCGTCTCGGAATCGACCTGCAGCTCATTGATCAGTCGATCGACCTTGTTGACAAAGAGTACAGGTGTCACGTTCTCCTTTAATGCCTGCCTGAGCACAGTCTCGGTCTGTGGCATCGCGCCCTCGACCGCATCAACCACGACGACCGCGCCATCAACGGCGCGCATCGCTCGTGTGACATCGCCTCCGAAGTCCACATGTCCGGGAGTGTCTATTAGATTGATTAAGTAGGGCTCGCCCTCGAACTCGTGCACCATCGATACGTTTGCAGCATCGATTGTGATGCCTCGCTCCTGCTCCTCCTCGTCGGAATCCATGAAGAGTTGCGTACCTGCAAGTTCCTTTGAGATCATGCCAGCGCCCGCAAGCAGATTGTCTGTGAGCGTTGTCTTGCCGTGATCAATATGTGCAACTATACCTATGTTTCTGATCTGCTCGGGCTGGTCCATCAGGTCCCGAACACGTTCAACCATTTTTTTCTTTACGCCCATATATCGTACCTCTAATTAAAAATATTAGATCGCAAACACATAAAGATTCCTGTGGTATTAAGTGTTGTCATGCATCCGCAGCATCCGCATTGCAAGATGCGCGGCATTAGTCCCGTTGTCTATTCCGACACATGCCACAGGCACGCCAGGTGGCATCTGCACAATCGAGAGCAGCGCGTCAAGCCCTCCGAGTTTCTTTGCCACCGGAACCCCGATCACCGGTCGGTCCGTCCTTGCAGCGATTGCGCCGGGAAGCGCAGCAGATAAGCCGGCAACCGCAATGAAGACCAGCGCGTCGCTCTCTCTCATATACCGGTCCAGTTCTTCGGGATTGCGATGTGCAGAGATCATTTGGAGATCGTGCGCCTCATCAAATTTGTCGAGAGCCTTGATTATCTGATCAGCGATCTCCATATCGGACCCGGATCCCAGAATTATCGCAATTCTTGGCATTATGGCAAATTCCCCTCGCCGCTCAGTTCGTGTTGTCGTTCAATATTCATCCGGATCAGGATCTCAAAGATCTGCTTGATTGAACCGGTATCAAGATTCAGTTCGGTTGCGCGATCGATGGCTCGATTCAGGACAAACTGCTCCTGCATAACGTCCTTGATACTTTTTCCATCTCCCTTCTTCAGCTTCAGAACTGAGCTTGCGAGATCGGTGCGCTCGGCAATCAAGTGTAATATCTCTTCATCGATCGTCTCAATTTTACCTCGTACATCAGATAATTCCATGCAATCTCCTCGGTTATGTCTCTCAATGGTACTACTCCACGCTCAAGATATATGAAATTTCGTGAATGGCACTGCAAGACGCCACCCCAATTCTTAAAAAAGGTTCTAAAAAAGCTTTGGATGTGCGCAAGCGCACACCCCAAACAAACTGTCACTATAGTAAGTTCTATAGTATTTCTAGGTTCACTCTGCAACAGATGCTATTGCGAACCGTCTCATGACCTTCTCGACTCTGATTTTAACATTGTCTCCGACTTTAGTGCCTGGAACAAAGATCACAAAGCCCTGTATGCGGGCTATACCATCGCCTTCTCTGGCGATGTCTTCGATGGTTACGTCATATTCTGCATCTGCAGAAACAGGTGCGTCGTACGAGTTTCGTTCAAACAAATCTATCTCTCCTTCCTATTTTGATTCAACCAACTTAAAAAACGCACATAGAACTGAAATACACAGATCCAACAGACAGCGCCGATAAGCTATTGATCAATTAGTTAATAGTAGTCCTGACATATAACCTTTTCGTAACGGGATTGCTGTTGACCCTTGCAATTGTCAGAAAGCTTAATGTGTCCGGGTTCCATAAATCGATCGATGCAGAGTTATCAGAACGGTGATCAATTTGTGTGACAAAGAAGAGCAGGTGCAGTTGCTGGACGAATTGGCGTCCAACATTCAACTCGACAACGGAATCACAATAACAGTCGGTGACATCGAGATCAGCGTGCACAGCAATGAACTGTCATTTGACGAACTCGAAGTACGACTCTTTTCCATAATCGACAAGATCGAGCGACGATTTAAAGGGAGCGACAAAAATTATATGAATTACACTTCTTGAGGCGGATACATGGATCTAAATTTGAATGAACTCAGGCACGGTACCGAACTGCTGAAGCGGGGGTTTGCTGCCATGCAGAAGGGCGGCGTGATCATGGACGTGACGACACCAGAGCAGGCAGCGATTGCCGAGGATGCTGGCGCGGTTGCTGTGATGGCGCTGCATGCGGTTCCATCCGAGATCAGACGGGTGGGCGGTGTTGCAAGGATGGCGGACCCGCAGATCGTCTGCGAGATCATCGATTCGGTGAGTATACCGGTCATGGCAAAAGCCAGAATCGGGCACGTGATAGAAGCAAAGATCCTCGAGTCGATCGGCGCGGACATGATCGATGAGTCAGAGGTGCTGACGCCCGCCGATGAGTTTCACATTGATAAAAGCCTGTTCACGGTGCCGTTTGTCTGCGGCGCACGAAATCTGGGCGAGGCGCTGCGGCGCATCTCCGAGGGTGCGGCGATGATCAGGACAAAGGGCGAAGCAGGCACCGGCGATGTGAGAGAAGCGGTTAGACATACAAAACTGATCCTGGGAAGCATCCGGTCGCTGAAAGGCAAGAACAGCGAGGAACTGGCACGAGTGGCGCGGGAGATCGAAGCGCCCGTCGAACTGGTTAAAGAGACCGCAGAGCTCCAGCGACTTCCTGTCGTAAACTTCGCAGCAGGCGGTGTTGCGACCCCTGCCGATGCTGCACTGATGATGCATCTTGGTTCTGACGGCGTCTTCGTTGGTTCAGGGATATTCACAGCAGAGAACCCGGAAAAGATGGCAGTTGCAATCGTTGAGGCGGTCAACAACTACGAAAATCCTGCTGAGCTCGCCGAGATATCGAAAGGTCTCGGAGCCCAGATGAAGGGGATCGATATCGGGACGCTCTCCGAAGGCGAGACTTTGCAGACGCGTGGATGGTAGATATAGATAGATCGCAGTCTTTGCAATAGTTTCTTTCGATTGTGATCCGCAGGCACCGTCTGAAAATCAGGTGAGTTGCCACCGCAGAGGGACGCAAGGGTTTTGAGACCGTTTTCAACCCTCTGCGCACTCCGCGGTAGAATTTACTGGCATGGCGATTCCACTGGAAGCATGTGTTTAGCGAGTCGAAAAAACCACGAGATTTCACGAGATTAACACGGAAATCTTGTGGAGATGGCTTAGCAGACTGTGCAATCTTGTGGTTACTAAACACGTACCACTGGAAAAATCGACAGTGTCCGGAAGCAGCAGTCACAGCCGGTACAATCTGCCAGCCCACACCAGCTTGAAAGCGATGTCTTCCGCATTTCCATTAACATCGACCCTTTTCTCAATCAATTGCACCGTAACATCTGCGAGCATCTTTTTTGCAAGGTTGAGATCACCGCCTGCGATAGCAATCTCGATTCGGTCATCAATGATCGACCGGAGTTTCTCCTGCACTTTCTTCACATGGTGTTCGATATCCTCATCACGACCGCGCTCGAACCTCCGCTGGCTCCATCCACCCTTGGTATGCTTCGCCTGAACACCGGTGCGCACGATCTCGGCATGGGCGACCTCCCGCCCCTCTACGATCCCAATTGTGGTGTGTCCCGCATGCGCCTGCACGGCGCAGATTACGGATTCACACGAAAGCATCTCATTTAAGGGGGCAAGATTCAGCGCATCATCTGTCGTCCACTCCGATCGCTTGATTTGAAAAGGGGGCACGATCACAAGAGCGATTACGTGGTTCTCGTCATAAAACAACGCTTTTCCGTTGTGCGATTTGATCTGATCAAACAGATACACGCAGGTCTCATCGATGTAATCCCCAAACTCGAAATCAGACACGTCTGCATTCGCATTGAGGTAAACAGAGTGGAAGGTTTTGGATTCCGAGCGTATTGAACCCAATTCGACCACGATATTCTCAAAACTCTTCTTATTCAGCAAATATGTTCCGCTGAATGCGATGTTTTTTGATGCTTCTTCTTTCAATGTCGCAAGTTCGTTTTCAAGTGTCGTTATCTTCTGCTGGTCACGATTCAGTCTCTCTTCGACGTCCTGTTTCCTTGCGATTGCCATTTTTGTCTTTTCGGCTCTTCTGTCCAGTTTCGTCCCCAATTTCTGATTCTCTGCACGCAGTTCCCTAATCTGCTGTTGCAGTTCTTTGATTTGAGTTTTTTGTTTTTTAATTCCGAATAGGTCAAATGATTGTGCCATCGCTCTTTTAATGAGATTTAATAATACATAAAACGTATGTGTTTAGCTTGACTTTGTCACATTACAAACATTCCCCTCGCCTCAACCCAATTTCATCCCCAACACTACACTCTTTTGAGTGTATATCACACCCCATAACCAACCGTTCATGGAAGAATCTACATATCCGAACACTGCAATCCCCCATTCACCGAAACTTACACAGAAAGCTACCGCTGAAACAGACGCTTCCGACGCTTCTGAAATTACACTTTCGCTTTGCATTGCCCGCAGGCATTGCCCGGTTAACCATTTTTACGATGGTGCGACATTCTTGCGGAATATCGCGCCCTATTCTTTTCTTCGATGATTTTCAGGATTTCCCTTTCCGTAATCACCTTTTTTGGCAGCATTACCCAGAAGGATCTCTTCCACATCCTGAACTGTCAATAATTCTGCCATTTTACCAGCAATTCCCGCTCAGTTGTCTACCCCACACCCTTGATCTTACTTATTAGACTTTTAGTCTTACGTTAGGCACGTAAAAACTGAAAAGTGTAAAGTGCATATATCCAAGACTTGATATTTTAACCGCTCGTGCGAAAATGCCTCCGAAAAAGGGGCTCTCCGCTGTTTTGTATGG
>DAWR01000137.1 GCA_002506015.1 Candidatus Methanogasteraceae archaeon UBA261
AAAGATCGCGCTGAAAGGCAGTGGGATCTTGTGTTAACAATCAAAAACGCTGCACGACGCAGGAGCCCCCCGGTCTCTCCCTCGTGTACGGATCTCGTCAGGATCGGTCAAATTTCCTGCAATTATTTCTTCAATGATTTCTGAATTTTTATTTACTTTAAACATATCCATAACTATAACTAGTATGCGTTTGGCCCAATAAGCACAATACATCAACGCTGCAAACAACACCAAAAAAAGCAGCAACAAAACCCACTGCATACAAACCCCAAAACTTTCGAAATCGGTTGCTGCGTATACTGTCAGCATAATCGCGACCGCTACCAGAACCATCGATAAAACATCAGCAGCACTGTAACTACCAGATGTGTATATCCGGATTTGACCTGCGATTCCGCAGCCAGAAAAGCCATCCACTCGCCGACCGTGAGCGGACACGGCGCACAATCTGCCGCAATCGGTCTGTTTGCCATGGAACCCCCGTCATTGCGAAAAAAAGAAAAGCGTGAGCCGGGCGTGCGCTTCCCCGTGACCCCCGTCGTTCGGCGCAGATGTGCCGCGTGCTCGCGTGTATGCCGCGGCGGGCACATCACACATAAGTGTCCAGAATGACCTGCCGCGTACCATCCATAAAAGTCGCCACCATAACCACATGATCGCGTCCAGGGGACAACACCGCGGCATCGCTGAGCGTTACCGGAATGCCAACCGGCACCGTCGATGACCCCGATGGATTTCCCAACACCGGAAACGATCCCGTTACAGGGCGTATATCTGCAGTAGTATCGCCGACATTGGCACACCTGAACTCGCTGCCACCAATACTCACGTTTATGTACCATAACTTGTCGGAATCCAGCCCGCCATGAACTATGACCCGGACATCGCTTGCAGTAACCTGCTCCACAGACGTGCCCACAATGTACGACTTCTCCACGTTGACGGCACTTCCGAACACGTATGACCCGATGACTACAGCTAATATCACGGTGATCGCAACCATCAGAATGACGCCGATGACCGGCGATATCGCACCGATCTCATCTCCAAAGTTCCGGTTATTCATAATGCCCCCAATCTTCACCCACATCATCTTTGTTGTATGTTTTTAAGCGCCCACCACACATATTACTTTGCACCATAGCGTCTGGCGTTCTCGTACCACAATTAGATTGCTTGCCTTTTGATTTAACGAGAAAGGCGAGAGAGACGAGAAAGAGTATTATTATTTTCTGGAATCGGGTTCAAAAAGCCACTGATTGCACGAAGCAAAAAAAGAAAAGTGCGAGCCGGGCGGGCGTCTCCCGTGGCGTGGCTGCCCGATGGCGGCATGCTCTCCAGCCCCGCAGATACCCGGCAGTCCACTTCAACCGCTAACAAGATGCTGCCACCTGAAACGATTGACCCATAGGTTGAAAGTTGGCTACATCTTTTCGTTCCAACTTCCCCCTTATCTCTTCAAACCGTCTGACAGTTTCCTGCGAATAGAGACGCTCTCCGCAATGCAAACAAACCTCGGCATGAACTTTCACAACGGCGGTGTCAGCACCACCCCGCAGCAGTTTCTCAACTCTTTTTTCCACAAGTTCTCCACCACAAACCGGACACCTGTCGAACGCTTTTTCCGTTTGTTTCATTATAGCCTCCCGTTCCAGTTTATCCATCTGACAGGGTTGGTCAGTACACCGTAACCAGCACTGCCCATTTCGTTTCTTTGTTATATGCCCCATACACTATGAACAGGCTTTCCCTTAAATGTGTTCCCTGCCCCAAACAACTTGGATATGGTTTATCATCAAGATAATCCTCAATAATTGCACCTGAAAGTACCGATGAAAATATCTCGTCGTACGAAAGCCTATCATTTTATGCTTCTTCGTCGGCATGATCGGTGATGCGAATCTGACCCGATTGGATTGCATTCAGTATATCTGTAATCTTCATTCAGATTCCTCGAATGAATCTTCTCGAACCTAAAATATATCAGTCTATTGGTAACTTCATGTATTCGCTTCTTGACATAGCTGCCAGATTTATCATATCCCGGAAATGACCTGTGACTCAGCAGCCAGCAGCGCGATCCACTCGCCGACTGTCGAGCGGACACGGCTTCTCGTCTGCCTCGATCTGTCTTTCGGTCATGGGATCGGTGATGCAAAAAAAGAAAAGCGCGAGCCTGGGCGGGCGCTTTCCCATGCCCCCTCGTTCGGTGCGGATGCCGCCCGTGTCTGCCGCAATCGTTCGCTTGCGTGTCGCCGGGCGGGCGGTTGGGTTTCGTGGCGTGGTGGTTCGTCGCCACGCCCGCGGGTCGAGCACACGCACAACTTTATGATCGCCCGCAAATAATTGGATTTGATGAAGAAGATCAGAGCCGTCGTATCCGGAACGATTCAGAACGTGGGCTACAGGGCAAAGGTGATCACGATCGCAAAAGTCCTTGGATTAACTGGATTCGTCCAGAACCTCGATGACGGTCGGGTCAGGATAATCGCAGAAAGCGAAGACGGCGATCTGGACAGATTTATTGATGCTATAAGGATTAAAAATACTCTGATTGACGTTGAGGCTGTTGAAGTTGAATATGCTGATGCCACCGGAGATTTTGCTGATTTCTATGAACTTGTCAGCGGTGGGGAGACTGATGAGAGGCTGGACAAAGCGGCGGAGTACCTCAAGAAACTGATCGATGTTACTGAGAGTGGCTTTGGAAATCTCAACGCCAAGATGGATGCGATGCTCGAGGGGCAGAACGTGATGATCGCGAAGCAGAACGAGACCACCGAAGAGATCAGAGGATTGAGAGAAGACATGAAGAGTTACATGGATCGAAAATTCGGGGCGATTGAGGATGATCTATCCCTGATAAAGAGCACACTCAAAGCCAGCGGGATGCTCAACTAAGGTTCGGTGAGACCGACTCCCAGACATTTTGAAATTCAAGCCAGTGAGTTCTTGAAAAATTGATGGAAACAAAAAAGAAAAGTGCGAGCCGGGCGGGCGCCGCATATCCTCGTGAACCGCCGGGCGGACGGGCGGCTTACATATAGGTGGTGTGACAGTCCCCCCCTACCCGCATGCTAATATCGGTTGAAAAGCAAAATGTTGTGCCGGACGTGGTG
>DAWR01000196.1:0-3283 GCA_002506015.1 Candidatus Methanogasteraceae archaeon UBA261
ATGGCTTTCTTGGTGCGATAAATACGGGCTCGACACCGAGATTGCGGCACAGCCTGACAACACGGCTGAAATGCCTTGAATGCATCAAATCACCAATAGACTTGTTGCGATATAAAATTCTATGAAATGCTGCCTTCTAAGGCGTCCATTACTCCACGCATATTGCTCCTTTTCACGGATACCCGTTCTCCGGGCTCTTCCAAGTTATTCCGCAACAAGTCTAATGAAAGAAGCGCCATTGTCCATCTGAAGATAATTCGGAATCGCATTTTCAGTCCAGTATTCGACCAGAAACTCGATCACGTTATCCATAGTCTGCCCCGCGTACTGCCGGATGTGTGCCTTGCTGCTAACGACATCAATCAAATTCAGGGATGAGATCCGCCCGTAGCCTTTGATGTGTCGCGGTCCCACAAAGTCCATCTGATGGACATCGTTAGCTTTAGTCGGATTCAGCAGGGTGTACCGCTTCTTGGATTTGCATCTGACGTACCGTTTTCTATTTTGGACTACCAGACTGTTCCTTTTGATGATGCGTTTGATTGTTGACAGGCTTGGCATTTCATCTTCTGAGTGTCCAAGCTCGTGCATATGAAATTGAATCTCGACGGCTCCAATACAGCGATACTTTGTGTCTTCGGTTGTTCCTTCCAGGAGCGACTTTCGTACAGGTTATTATGAGTTGTTCCATCCCTGAATCCGTCTTTCTGTGAACATTCTTCGGTGCTCTGGACTTTTCCTTGAACCACTCCTTCTCACTGCTTTTATTGAGGTTGTTGTATCCCCCAACCCATTTTTGCAACCATGATCTTGACCTCCCGAGACTTTTGCAGATTTCGGAGGGTCGTTCGCCCCTCTGGCGTCGATTGACTGCATCAATACGCTCCTGTTCTTCTTCTGTATGTGTTTCGGTTGATTCTGCCATAACGCATCATCGGATGCGCTATGTTTTTACGCTTGAAATTTCACAACTGTACGCGATGTGTTGAGCCTACCGAGCACTTGAAAAAGTGTACGCGATGTGTTGAGCCTTTTCAGGTAACGCTTAACCCATAGTAGCCGCCAACACAGAGGCATGAAGGGACAGAGTACTCACGACCACGAGAAGAAGGCGTCCGCCCTATCAGCGGTCTCGCTCGTGCGTGACGGAATGATCGTGGGAATCGGAACCGGCTCGACTGCCGCATTCGCCATATCCGAACTCGGGAGGCTAGTTGCAGACGGACTGGACATCACAGGGATTCCAACATCGTACCAGTCAGAGATTCTTGCGGCGCAGCAGAAGATACCGCTCACAACGCTCTTAGAGCACCCCGAAATTGACATAGCGCTCGACGGTGCGGATCAGATCGACAAAAATCTTGTAGCGATCAAGGGCGGGGGTGCGGCACACGCAAAAGAGAAGGTGATCGCGTCCGCCGCATCGATAGTGGTTTTGATGGTCGGTGAGGCGAAGGTAGTCCCCTTGCTCGATCACGCAGTCCCAATCGAGGTTCTGCCATACGCGGTAACGCTTGTGGAGCGGGAGGTGCGTGCGCTCGGCGGTGTTCCCAATCTTCGTATGGCGGTGCACAAGGACGGTCCTGTGGTGACCGACAACGGGAACTTTGTGATCGATTCCGACTTTGGCACAATCGATGATCCGCGGCGTCTGAACGATGAGATCGATGCAATCGTTGGCGCAGTAGAACACGGGATATTTCTGAACGTGGACGAGGTGCATATTGGCGGCACTGACTGGGTCAGGGTGCTTACGCGGCGCGAATGATCTGGGGATTGTGTACATGCCTGGGTAACGTGTGGTGGGAGCCACAAGATTACACCGATTTTCACAAGATTTCTGTGTTACTCTTGTGTAATCTCGTGGTTGTATATGTGGATATCCACACAATATCGAGTAAGTATGTAATCGCGATAGATGTGGGCGCGTCGCCAGGCTTCTGACGATATGGGCATCATAGACCCACTCAGGATCCTGCAAGGCTGTGGCTCACGCGATAAATATGTGCCCATATATCAGGGACTGTCACGCAAAAGCCACCACTCTGCATTCTTTTTCGGATGATTGCAGTCCGACAATCCGTAATCAAAGTATTTCATGGCATACCTGTAGATTGGTCTTCCCAGCCAATCCCTCGCGAGAGCGATCTCACCGAGTTTGGCACGTGCGCAGCTCTTCTCGATTGTTCCCCACATGATCAGTATCTTAAGAATGACCGGTGAGAGAACCACCGCATAACCAATCTGCTTTTCTACCCCCCGAGAGCCCCGAAAGTATCGGTCAGCATATAGTCGCATCCGCCACAATCGGTGATCTCAAGACCGGATGCTTCTTCTGAATTAATCCTGCGCGTCATGAATCTCTGATAATCGGAGGCATCCACAACCTTAATCGAATCAATCTTTTCCAGAACCAGTGTTGCAGCCCTGCCATGAGCGTCGTCATCGGCATGGTCGGGATGACATTCGACATAACCGAGCGCAGGAAGGCAGAAAACCAGATAAGTGTCTGTAAAAGATTAACATGGACAATCTAATACCTCTCTTGGAATGATGGTATAATTCCATTCGCCATGAAAATCACTCCGAATAATATTAATCTGTTCCATCATCTCATCAGGTATTTTAATTCCTTTGGGGTATGAGCTTCTGTCCAGTTGGCATTCAACTTGCAAGCCTTTTCTTGTGGTTGTTGCAGATATGAGATTTACAATAACTTCATGGCTTACGAGAGGTTTACCTCTCCAGTTTTGGGTGATGAAAGCGAATAACCTATGCTCAATCTTATTCCATTTGCTTGTTCCCGGTGGAAAGTGACATACTGATATTTCGAGTCCGTTTTCATCCGCAAGTTTTTGCAGTTCTGTTTTCCATAATTTAATCCGGTACCCATTACTTCCGCCGCTATCGGCGGTAATCAAAAGTTTTTCCGCCTCCGGATATACTGTCTTGCCCATAGAATTCCACCATCGCCGGATGCTTTCAACCGCAAACGCTGCCGTGTCATTGTCTGTACCTGCATTCACCCACCCGTAATTGTGCGCAATGTCATAGATGCCATACGGATTCACTTTGCCCAATTCTTCTATCTTGAAATCATGCACCATCACTTTTTCCGGATCCCCCTCAGGACGCAACTCACATCCCCCATTTTTGAAATTTCCGACCAATTCTTTCTTTTTTGTGTCCACGGAGATTACAGGCTGCCTATTCTGTTGATATTCCTGAGTCATCCGATTAATGTACTCAAATTGAGCATTCCGATCCGGATGGCTTGCGCCTT
>DAWR01000196.1:3383-3679 GCA_002506015.1 Candidatus Methanogasteraceae archaeon UBA261
GAGTTACCGGTTCGATCAAACTTTCCAGATCATCCATAAGAGTCTGATCCTTGTCTATGATTTTCTTCCTTCCACCACCCTTCTTTCTGACTTTACCCCCATATAAGTCTTCCGAATCTTTCAATTCCTTACTACCTGACGTAATTGTGGTACGGGACATGCCCGTTATTCGGGAAAGTGTTGAGATCCCACCGTAACCAAGGGCATCTGCTACCGCAGCAGTTAATAGCCTTTGTTGTCGCTCATTCAAACACCTTCCATAGTCTCAAATATTTTTTTGATGGCACATTCTTCCA
>DAWR01000180.1 GCA_002506015.1 Candidatus Methanogasteraceae archaeon UBA261
CAAGATTTCTGTGTTAATCTCGTGAAATCTCGTGGTGTTATATGTGAATATTCACACAATATTTGGGTACGTACTCCAAATCGAATAACAACCCCCCATCGCATCCACTATCCAGTCAGCAATGACTGCAGAAGCGGTGTGGCTTGAGCTGTTCCACTGGTCACAACCCTAAATATGTACGGACGCGAATCTCTGACACAGCATGGAAACCAACACATCTGCCCGGTGGGAGAAGTTTTTCAATCGATATTATCTCGGAGACATCCTTGCCCTGGCGAACGAATATCCTGAGAAACGCAGTCTGTATGTTGATTTTGTGAACATCGAAAAATTTGATCCGGATATGGCAGAGGAGCTTCTGGAGCACCCGAACAGAGTTTTCGAAGTTGCGGAGGGTGCGCTCAGGAATTTTGCCCTGCCCATCGACAAAACGCTCTCCAGCGCGCATCTGCGGGTCATGAACCTCCCGCAGAAGGTTTCGATACGTGACCTGCGCAGCGTACACATCTCGAAGCTGATCGCAATCGAGGGGCTCGTGCGCATGGCAACCGAGGTGCGCCCGAAACTGCTTGTTGCGGCATTCGAATGCAACGGATGCCATGAAACCATGTACATAACCCAGGCAGACGGGAGGTTTGTTGAGCCGTATGTGTGCAAAAATGAAGAGTGCGGGAGAAAAGGACCTTTCAAGATCAAACTCACAGATTCGGAGTTCGTGGATGCTCAGAAACTGCGTGTTCAGGAATCTCCCGAGGATCTGCGCGGGGGCGAGCAGCCGCAGACGCTTGACATCAACACCGAGGACGATCTTGCCGGAATCGTTTCGCCCGGCGATCACGTGGTCCTGACCGGAGTTCTGCGGTCGTATCAGCGGGTTACGCGTGAAGGGAAGAGCACGTTCTTCGATATCATACTCGACTCGGTCGCAATCGAGACGCCGGACAAGGAGTTCACAGAGATCGAGATCACGGCGGAAGAGGAAGAGGCGATCATCGAACTGAGCAAAGACCCAAAAATCTACGAAGGTGTTGTTAAATCAATTGCCCCGTCCATATATGGTTATGCAGAGGTGAAGGAGGCGCTCGCGCTCCAGTTGATGAGCGGTGTTCCAAAGAACCTTCCGGACGGCGCAAGGATACGCGGGGATGTGCATGTGCTTCTGGTCGGCGACCCCGGGATTGCCAAGTCGCAACTGCTGCGATACATCGTTAAACTGGCTCCGCGTGGGATATACACGAGTGGTAGGAGTTCTTCGGCAGCGGGGTTGTGCGTTGCCCCCGACACACGGATACAGACGTCGGACGGGTTTTTCAGAATCGGAGAATTCGTGGAGGCGCGTATGCAAAATCCAGTCCTGGTGAAGGACGGAATCTGGAAAAATGACTGCAACAGCGTTTCCATATCAACGATCGATTCCAATCACACAATCGCCGAAAAACCGCTCGAAGCGGTATGGCGACTCCGTGCACCAGGCACCATGGTGCGCATCGAAACAGAGAGCGGTAGATCAATAACCACAACACCAGCCACACCTTTTCCTGTGATTACGGATCACGGCATCGGATGGATCAGATCCATAGACCTGACAGATCAAGATCGCCTTGTAACACCGCGTCTCCTGCCAGAGAACAGTTCAACCCCGTACACAATCGAATTGTTTGAAAGCAACTGCACCGTTGGATGTGCATCCGGGCTGATCACCGAAATCGTGTCGCAACTACAGAAAAGATACGGAACCATACGGAAGGCAGCGTCCTCGCTCGGAATCTCAGAGAACAATCTGTACTATAACTGGGTTAATGAAGACGCACGCGGCAACCCTGACCTCAGAACGCTTGTATGGCTTGCTGAGCAGACCGGAATTGTGTTTGGCGATGTCGTGCAGAGTTGCTGCTGGTTCTCACAACAAGCCGGGCATAAAATAACGTTACCCGATAATTTGAATGAGGACTTTATGTACTTTGTCGGTCTCATCGCTGGCGACGGTTCCATCAGCAGATCAAGAAACAAGACAGGATATGGCGGATCTCAAATACGGTTCAGCAACTCGGATGTGACATTACTCGAAAAATACAGATCGATAATCGCAAAACTATTCGGTCTCGACTGTGGGGTGCCCAGTGGCACGGGTGTCCGCCCGCCCGAGATCAGGTTCGGATCGAAAATCATCGCCGAGATTCTTCAGACGCTTGGCATCCCCGCCTCACCGAAATCGTCCCGGATTTCTCTTCCTGATGTGGTGCTGAATCTACCGAACAACCTGATTGCCGCATACTTACGCGGACTCTTTGATACTGATGGGTCTTGCAGCGCACGAAAGAGCGGTTCATCGAACATACAACTGTACACCACAAGCAGACAACTCGCAGAAGGGGTTCAACTCGCACTGCTCAAATTCGGGATCATCGGACGGATTCGCGTCCGCCCACGCGATTGCGCCACATCATCATTCATGGTGAATTGTGATGTCAAGACCATAGCCACATCCAACAACATGTATGTTGTAACGATCTATGGCAG
>DAWR01000138.1 GCA_002506015.1 Candidatus Methanogasteraceae archaeon UBA261
AACCGCCCTTTTCTTAATCTGCGATGCCGCGCTCTACAAAAAATTCGCGCAATTCCAGCACGATGGAACCGGTGTCGATAATTCTATGACCGAGAGAGACAAGGGCTGCCCTTACGACTGCGGGCTCTGTCCTGAACATAAGACCACAACGGTCCTCTCATTAATCGACGTCACGAACCGGTGCAACCAGAAGTGCCCTGTCTGTTTTGCGAATGCTGCTGCCACCGGCTATGTGTACGAGCCAAGTACAGAGCAGATCCGGGAGATGCTGGAGATGCTGATTAGAGAGAAGCCGGTACGCAACTGGGCGATACAATTTTCAGGCGGTGAGCCCACTGTCAGGGATAATCTGCCGGAATTGATCAGAATGGCGCGCGATCTCGGCTTTATACAGATTCAGATTGCAACAAACGGTCTCCGTCTCGCAAACAGTGTCGAGTACTGCAAGGAGCTCCGGGAGGCTGGGCTGCATACCATATATCTCCAGTTCGATAGTATGACTCCGGAGCCATACTTTCAGATCCGTGGATTCAACGCGCTTCCGGTAAAGATGCGCGTGATTGAAAACTGTAGAAAATCCGGACTTACGAGTGTAACGCTTGTTCCAACACTGATGAAAGGTGTGAACGACGATCAGATCGGTGATATTATACGGTTCGCATCACAGAATCTCGATGTGGTCAAGGGTGTTAATATGCAACCGGTCTCTTTTGCAGGAAGAATCAATCAGGAAGATCGTGAAAAATGGAGAATCACGATCCCTGGTGCGCTCAAATGCATCGAAGAGCAGACCGGTGGAGAGATCACGGTAGATGATTTCTATCCTGTCTCATTCGTGGTTCCGATATCAGACTTCGGCGAGGTCAAGAAAGGAGAGCCGCAGGTGAAGTTCACGATGCATCCGCACTGCGGTGCAGGTACATACATCTATGTAGAGGATGGTCATTTTATTCCGATCACGCAGTTCATCGATGTCGAGGGATTGATCGAATATCTGGGCGAGACTGCACGCACGCACGATCACAAGACGATCAACAAACCGCATGTCACTGCAAGTATTGTGTCGCACATCGCGCAGTTCATTGATACGGATAAAGAGCCAAAGAGCGTGGATGTGAAGAAACTGCTCATCAATGCACTCACCAAAGGAACCGAGGATGTCATAAAGCAGTTCCACCGGAAAACTCTGTTTCTGGGAATGATGCACTTTCAGGATCTGTATAATATCGATCTTGAGCGAGTGCAGCGCTGCGGCATCCATTACGCAACTCCGGATGGCAGGGTGATATCGTTCTGCAGTTACAACAATGTGTATCGGGAGCTCGTTGAGCGTAAGTTCTCGGTGCCGCTTGAGGAGTGGGAGCAATCGCATGTTGATCAGTGATTTGCTGATTTTACGCAATGGATATCCTGAGTTGGCTTATACTGCCTATGTCAGTATTATAAAAACAACATACAAGTCAATCAAATCAAAACATATTTAAAGCAGTACGGCAGATACTGATACCATGAAGAGTGCTGTCGAATCCCTGCGTGATCTCGGGCTCACCGAGTATGAGGCAAAGGTGTACACCGCACTTGTGAAGATCAGAAGCGGGACCGCATCAGATATTCATCTGGTCTCAGGGATTCCGCGTTCTGCGGTCTACGGTGCGCTCCACCGACTCGAAGAACGGGGGACAATCGAGGTTCAGTCTTCCAAACCGATGAGATACAGGGCTGTTCCTCCGGAGATTGCCCTTGGAAAACTGAAAGATAATTTTATAGCTGAAAGCGAAAACGCACTTGCTGCACTCGAAGAAATCTATCAAACACAGAAGATAGAGGTGCGAGAAGAGGCGATATGGACAATAAGTGGAATAAAAAACGTAAGCGACAAAATTATCGAGATGATCATGGGCGCACAGAATGATATTATCTTCGCGGCGTCTTACCCGTCGTTTCACGAAATTGCAAAGACATATCCGATTTTCAAGAATATAAAAGATGTACTGGTCGATAAAATTGAACAGGGGGTTACCGTAAGAGTGACTGGCTTGCGGAGCGAAGGACTTTACAATATTGCAAATGATACCCCAGGAGCGATCATAAGAGCATTTCCAGCAGATAAACCAACTGCAGGCGGCGGAATACTGATCGTTGATGGGAAGGACGTATTGATTGCGATCATGAGCGAAAACGCTGATACCGGCATGTACGATCTCATGGCAATCTATACGGAGGGGATCGGGGCTGCATCGATATTCAAACACTTCGTCGAGACTGAATGGGATGCATCGGTGGCGATATGAAGATGGGTGAAAAATATAGGGGGTGGCTTATATCTCGATCAATGACATATTTGAACGTATAGGGGTATTTGTTGAGAAGAACACAATTCCGATACTCGTGGTTGCAGTTATTCTCATCCTCATCTCCTTCAGTGGTGCGAAGCAAATCGAGATGGCATCAGGCACTGAAACCTTTGTAGAGAAGGAGTCTCGCCTTTACCAGGATTTTGACCTCCTGTACCAGCAGTACTTCGGAACCGACGCGATTGTGGTCATGGTTGAGGGCGGGGACATCGCTACGCCTGAGGTCTTGCGTGCCATTGACCGGCTTGAGACCGGTGTTTCAGGAACAAGGAACGTTGAACAGATTGTGGATGTTGCAGGCATGGTGCGGCAGGCAAATCTTGGAGTAGAAGGGCGCAACCGGATCCCTGATGATGAGCAAGCGATCAGAGCACTCATCGATACGCTTCCGGAACAGCAGCGCAAGATCGTGATGCCTGATACACGACACGCTGCGGTTTATGTCGTGATGCCCGCACGCCTCAGCGACCCTGAACAAGCAGACGTACTCGCGGTTGTCGAGGATATAATAGAGTGGGCGGATTTTCCAGCAGGATACGACGTCATCGTCACCGGTGACCCGACATTCATGAATGCCATGAAAAACGAGATGAACTCGAGCATGGGTCCGCTCCTTCTGATCGCATCGCTTCTGATGGTGGTTGTGCTCTTCATCGCGTTCAGACATGCGCGGTGGCAGCTCCTCCCGCTTCCGGTTGTCCTGATCGGAATTATCTGGACGTTCGGTGCGATGGGCTTTCTGGACATACCACTCTCGATGGTCTCGATGTCTGCTTTTCCGATATTAATAGGACTTGGAATCGACTATGCGATCCAGTTCCACAACAGAATCGAAGAGGAGTTCGCAAGGGTCGATGATGCAAAGAGGGCGGTAACAGAGACGGTGCGGCATACCGCGCCCGCTGTCCTGATCGCGCTGATTATCACCGGGCTTGGTTTCGTGAGTCTGTTCACATCAACGGTGCCGATGATCCAGGATTTTGGACTTCTGTGTCTGGTTGGTATTGTCTGCTGCTTCTTTTCTGCCCTGTTCATCGGAGTTACAGCGGTCTACGCGCTACATCGCAGGGGCGACAGAAAGAATCGGAGACAAAATAGCAAGCAGACAATCGACAGGAAGGAAGATAGCTCGGTTGAGCGAGCCTTTGGCAGTCTTGCAGTCTGGTCTGCAAACAATCCTCTGCTGGTTCTCGGTGTCGCGGGATTGCTCTGTGTTGCAGGACTATATGCGGATACGGTAGTCGGGATCGAGACCGATGTGAAGACGTTCGTGCCGTCTGATATGCCCGCACTTATCGATATTGAACACATGGTCGATGTACTTGGCGGCACCGACCAGTTGAATCTGATCGTGAAGGCAGAGGATGTGACAGATCCTGCTGTGGTTGCGTGGATGGATAGGTTTTCCGCACACGAGATTGAACTACACCCCTACATTTCAAGTGGAGAAAGCATAGCAGGTCCGATGAAGGTTATGAATCACGGAGAGCTTCCGGAGACTTCCGGGCAGGTGGACGCGGTCATGCAAAGAATTCCTGAGAGCACAAGAGACCGGTACATCTACGGGCGTACAACAGCGCTCCTGAACCTTGGTATCGGGGATGCAATATCAGGACTCGGTCTTCCCAGAATTGATCGGTTGATCAGACTCGTAAAAGGCGATATCCAGTGGACAGAGCCGCCACCAGGTGTTACCGTCACGATCACAGGACAGTCTGTAGCGATGACAACGACGATTGCGGCACTCACGACAGGCAGACGGCTAATGACGTTTGTGGGGCTCGTTCTGATCACCGGCGGGCTCTTCCTGCTCTACCGCGACTGGCTGAAAGCGATCATACCTGTTCTTACGATGGGGCTTGTCATCGGATGGTCAGGAGGCGTGATGTACTTGCTTGGAATGGACTACACACCGATGACCGCAACGCTTGGAGCACTGATCCTTGGCGTCGGCTCCGAGTATGCTGTGATGATGATGGAGCGATACTTCGAGGAGCGAGAGAACGGATTTGCCCCGATCGATGCAATCCGAATATCCACCGGCAAGATTGGAGTTGCGATCCTGGCATCCGGTCTCACAACGCTCGCCGGGTTCTCAGCGCTGGTTGCGTCGCCGTTCTCGATGAACCGGAACTTCGGGGTCGTGACCGTTATCGATGTGCTGCTTGCACTGATCGCAAGTTTCTTCGTCTTTCCAGTGCTTATCGTGTGGCTGGATGGGGCGCGGGAGAAGAGAAGGGCGCGAAAGGCTGCGAAGATACTGGAACCTGATCGAACGAAACAGCCAAACCAAACAGGAAAAGGAGTTACGGGATAAAACAGAACAAAGAAGGAGATGACATGAACATAACTAAAATGACACTAGTCGCACTACTAATACTCGTGGCACTCACATCGCTTGTAGCATCACTACCTGCCGACGAGCTGCGGGCAAGCCAGCATCGCAACGACACACACATGTCGCCAGCAGCATCGATACACACAACAACTGCCGCCGGCTTACCAGACCACCTCTCGCCGGGTTTCACGTTCTCGAAGAACTTCTACGATGTCCATGGACTGCCAAACCTGACAGCATCGATCGTCGGCGACGAAAAGTTTGATCGCGGCGACGAGGTCACGCTTCCAATCGATCTAATCAACCGTGGAGTTGTTCTTGGATTCGAATCCGACCGCATGCCTGATGATGATGAAGAGATTGATCTCGCCAGTATGGAACTTGGATACGAACTCCAGCAGGTGAATGCGATAGGGATCACTGCAATGCTCGTAGCGCCAGAGGGGAGCCCAATCGAGGTGAAATCGGGACCGCAGCAGGCAGGATCGATCAAGGGGGACAAGGGAGCGCGTAAGACTGTCAGATTCAACATCGAGATCGATGAGAACGCTCCTGCCGGTACCTACCCGCTGATACTTGCCACGAGCTGCATATACCAGAAAAACGCACAGGTAAGCGGAAACGTCTCTGAAAGTAGAGCTGACGTGAACCTCTGGTACGACGCACTCAACCAGACGCAGGTACTCTATATAACCGTTGAGAAACTGGCTGACTTTGAGATTGTCAACGTATCCTCCAATCTCCGTGCAGGCGAGGATGACAGAGTGCTTTCCATAACTTATCGGAATACCGGTGAGGAGACTGCAACCGAGGCGGTAGCACGGATCAGCGTGACCGATCCGTTCAGCAGCACCGATGATCAGGCATATCTCGGAACGCTTGCCCCGGGCGAGAGCGTGACCGGTACCTTCGTAATTGATACGGATTCCTACGCCGCAATAAAGCCGTACGGCATCGATACCGAGATCAGGTTTAAAGATGCTGCAGGGGATTTAAAAGTATCAGAGTCCATGACTGCAACCGCTACGATAGAACCTTTGGTACCGACATCCAAGAAGGTAAAGCCATACATTCTTCCGATCATGTTACTCATACTTCTCGTGCTCGTAGCAATCGGAGTGCGGTACTACCTCAAGAACGTTGCCGGGAACAGGAACGCCCAGAGAACGGATGAACCGGACGATTGAGCAGGTGATCTCTGGTGCAAACGAAGATTGTTGCTATAATTGCCATCGTCGCAGCCGCCCTATTGCTCGCGGTTCCGGTTGCGGTCGGAAGCGAGTATATCCCTGAGAGCTACACACGATCCACGAATTACTATGATGTCACAGGCGAGCCATACCTGCTTGCGACGCTTGTCGGGGATTGCGAGCTTTATCGCGGCGAGGATGCGGTACTTGAGATCACGCTCCAGAATTACGGAGAGATCTCCAGAATCAAGGGTGATGAATATCTCAATCCCGATGAGGAGAACTATGACGACGAGACTATGCTCGCTGCAATCGAACTGGAGTCAGAGATCGAAAAATCGTGTGCAGACCACGTCAACGTCGTGCTCTCTGCAGACGGTGCGCCGGTCGATGTCACGGTGGATGTGCAGGAGATCGAGTCCATCGAAGCTGGCAAAACCGGAACGGCACGGTTTCCGATCCATGTCGATGATGATGCACCCGCCGGCGCATACCACCTGCGTATAGAGGCATGTTACGACCACATCCGGAATGTACAGGTGAGCGGCACCCCCGATAAGCCGGATATCAATTACTGGAATACGACCGGGGTGCAGAACCGGACTATAGTGATCGTGGTTGAGAAAGAGGCTGACTTCGAGGTCACCGACGTTGTATCCGGGATGCAGGTCGAAAAGACGGGATTTTTAAACATCACATACCAGAATACCGGTGAAGAGACCGCAACAGATGCGATCGCTCGCGTAAGCGACATGCTGCCATTTACTGCGGTTACGAATCAGGAGCGTCTCGGCACGATTGCGCCTGGCGAGTCTGTGACCGCACACTTCCGTGTCAGCACCGACCGGGATGCGGTTCCAAAGGTGTATGACATAAGCACAGGGATCAGGTTCAAGGACGAGGATTGCGATATCCAGATCTCGGACCCGATGCAGATCGGGGTTTCTGTTGCGCCGAAGGTGCCGTTTTCAGAGAAGCTCCTGGCGAAGAAGTGGTGGATCGTGGCGGTCGCGGTCGTGCTTCTGGCATTCGGGGGATGGCGGGCGCTTAAGCGATGAAGGATGTGAGGGTGGCGTGTCTACACCGTTTCATTTCTTATATGTGTTTGGATGAGGTGAAAAAACCACGAGATTACACACGATTTCACGAGATCAAGACAGAAATCTTGTGGAAATCTGTGCAATCTTGTGATTAGCTAACCACGTACCATTTCTTGAAATACCTGCTCAAAAACGCAAGATCTATCGCGTCAACGATCTCTCTGTCCTCAAGCACAGCAACGCCATAACCGTCCCTGCAGTGCTTGCAATTAAATTGCGGTGTCAGATCAAGACGTCTCTATGATCGACA
>DAWR01000029.1 GCA_002506015.1 Candidatus Methanogasteraceae archaeon UBA261
TGCAGTGGGATCTGACCTACAGCTCGGCTCCGACCACGGTCTTGGTTGCCGTTACACTCTTGTTTTCCCGGACGTGATCGACCAGTTTGTTGAGCGCGCTCAACCCCTGCACATCGATCACCGCTACAAAGTCGTACTCACCGAATACGTGATATACTTCCTTGACTCCGTCAAGATTGCACAATTCGTTATATGTTGCCTTCTCCTGCCCTGGCACCACGTTGATCATAGTAACTCCAATCACCATTCTGAATAACTCCTTTCATTCTTGCGCATTGCGTACGGTCGCACATTTGACGCCATTGCATATTAATTACTATGTAGGGGGGTGACCGGAATCACCAGCGACTGTCGCGACTCAATGCGCCGTGCAAGAACACGTTTGAAGCGCGCAACCACCGGTTTCAACCGACCGGAGCAATTCTCACGTTCACTCTTCCAGCGTCGAGACGTCCCCGATCGGAAGTCCGAGTTCCTTTGCCCGAAGCATCCTCCGCACGATCTTTCCGCTCCGGGTCTTTGGAAGCGTATCCACGATCTCAAACTCGCGCGGATACGCGTGCCCTGCAAGCCTCGTCTTCACAAACCGTTTCACATCAGACGTCAGTTCGTCGGACGGCTCGTAACCCGGCGCAAGCACGACGAACGCCTTGATAATCTCGCCGCGCAGGGCGTCAGGCTTTCCGATGACGCCAGCCTCAACGATTGCCGGATGCTCGATCAGCGCGGATTCAACCTCAAACGGTCCCACCCGCTCGCCTGACGTGTTGATCACATCATCAGCTCTTCCGATGAAGAGAAAATAGCCATCCTCGTGCTGCACAGCCCGATCGCCTGTGAAATACCAGCCGCCTGAGAAATACTCCCTGTACTTTGCAGAGTTCTTCCAGATTGTGAGCATCAGCGATGGAAAATCCGCAACGAGCGCAAGATTTCCCTCAACGCCGCGGGCAACCTCACATCCGGAGTCATCAACGATTGCCGCCTTTATTCCTGGTATCGGCTTCCCCATCCACCCGGGCTTTATCGGAAGCGACGGATAATTGGCGATCAGGATGCCGCCTGTCTCGGTCTGCCAGAAGTTGTCATGAATCGGCAGTCCGAATGTTCTCACGCCCCAGTGCACAATCTCTGAATTCAAAGGCTCGCCGACGCTGCAGATGTGCCTGAGGCTGCTTAAGTCATGGCTCTTGTGCGCGTCAGGGGCTTGCGCAAGCAACCTGAATGCGGTGGGCGCGCTGTACCAGACGTTCACCTGATACTTCTCAATTACGGAGTACCAGACCTCCGGATCAAATCTGCCGTCGTAAACCACAACCGACGCGCCGCACGAAAACGGACCGAGCAGCCCGTAGGAGATACCTGTAACCCATCCCGGGTCTGCCGTGCACCAGTAGATATCATCCTCGTGCAGGTCCAGCACCCATTTGGTTGTCACGTGCTGCTGCACGATTGCAAGGTGCCTGTGGACCACGCCCTTCGGTTTTCCAGTGGTTCCGGACGTGTAGAGCATGAACGCGGGATCATCCGGTAGCATCTGCACAGTATCAAACGTCTCGGACGCGTTTTTCATCGCTTCCGTGTAACTGACCTCATCGTCCGCAACACCGACACCATCGTCGCAATCGACGATGATCAGCCGTTCAAGGTCGACGAGATCGTCTTTTATCTGATACACCCGTTCCTTGAGGCTCGAATTGGTGATCAGGTATCGCGCGCCGCTGTTGTGCAGGCGGTCGTACAGCCCCTCGGGTCCGAATGCCGAGAACATGGTGCCGGCGATCGCGCCGGTCTTCAGGATTCCGAGAAAGCTGATATAGGTCTCCGGAACCCTCGGCAGGAAGATGAATACGCGATCATGCTTCTCGATTCCGAGGTCTGTTAATACGTTCGCAAACCTGTTTGAAAGGCGGGACATTTCGAAAAAAGTGTATTTCTCATTCCTGTCTACGCCCTGCCAGTATAAAGCGACCTTGTCCCTCCGATGTGATTTGGCATGCCGATCCACTGCGTTGTACGCCGCATTCAGCTTGCCGTCGAACCATTCGACTTGATCATACGCACTCTCCCATTTAAACGTCTCTAACGCATCGTCGTAGTCTCGCAGGTTCGGGCGCGGGATGATATTCGCCGGTTTTTTGATAATCTGTTCCATTTTATTCACTCACCGTTTTTGTAGGGGCATACCAGCAATATCCGCCATCCGGCTTATCGGTTTCCAGTGGGGCAGTCATCCTGCATGCCAATTGATCAAAAGACACGCCGTAACACCGCCTCATCAAACCCAAAAGCGGATAATTTTATAAATAATGCGCTCATAGATGAATATATGAGCGCGCTTGAAAAAGTATTCGGGAGAACGGCGCAGATGATCGTTCTTGAGAATCTTATAAAGAACAGAGGCACATTTACGTACCTCTCAGGAATCGCAGAGGAGACCGGGCTTTCGCATTCGAGTGTCTCAAGAGTGATCGAACCGCTGCTCGCAATTGAGATCATCACTGAAAAGAAGGTGGGAAAACAGATTCGCACTTTCACACTGGACGAGGAGAAACCACTGACCACATTTTTACTTGATACCTACGATGAACTAGCGAAGTTACTCCCCGATGACGATGATTGAGTGCGCGTCTACCCCATGATCGCTTTCATCCGTCTCGCAAGCATCATAATCCCGATGGCAACGATCGCCATCCCGATGTTTCTGATCGTGCCTACATAAGGAACGTCTATGGCAAGCGCGACCAGTATATACGTGGTGTGAATCAAACAGCCAGCCAGGATTATGTACCAGCACTGTCTCCAGTAGATCAGTTTCGTTGATCGGACTGCGTAGATGCACGCATATATCCAGAACAATTCGATTATGAGCCGTATTGTCAACTCCATGTCCACCGAATTGATAGCCGCAGTGCCAGCCATGAAGTGCTATTAACCCCCATACCATATAATATCCCATGGTAATCGAGACCGTGGTCTGGTACGTGCTTGTGCTTGTAATCGGCATAATGACGTTCCCCATCGTCTCGATGGTCTGCAAAAACCTCGCTGATCACGGTTATTGCATATCAAAGGTCGTCGGGCTACTGCTTCTGACATATCTTACATGGCTCCTTTCATACCTCCTATCCTTCAACAGGAGCGCAATTCTGATAGCTGTGGCCGCAATCATGGTTGCGTCGTTGCTCTGCATCAAAAGCATGCCGCGCGTCAAAAAAGAGATCCTCATCAGAAATGAAGTCCTCTTCTTGGCGGTCTTCATGATTTTTCTTGTGATACGAGCACACAACCCGGAGATCACCGATTTTGGAGAAAAATACATGGATTTCGCATTTCTGAATTCGGTTATGCGCAGCAGCCACTTTCCGCCGCACGATCCATGGTTTGCCGGAGGATTGCTGGATTTTTACTATTATTTTGGATATCTGATCGTTGCCACGTTGAGCAAACTCTCAGGCGTGCCCGCAACCATCGCGTACAATCTCGGACTGGTCACATTCTCGGCGCTCACAGCAAGCGCAGCCTTCGGAATCGGATATAATCTGACAAAGAAGGTTGGACCTGGAATATGGACAACGATCTTCGTCGTATTCATCGCAAACCCATACATCGTCTTTAATCTGGCAGGAGGTCTCCTGAAATTACCCACAGCCAGCCACACGCATCTGTTCGGGTGCTGGGCGTCAACAAGGATCGTACCCCATACGATCAACGAATTCCCGTACTTCAGTTTCATCTTTGGGGACCTGCACCCGCATGTCATCTCGATTCCGTTCCAATTACTTGCGTTGACGTTGATCTTGAATGCCTGTAAATACAAACACAACCCCCTAAATCGGGAGACTGCCGCCGAAATAATCCTCCTCGCGCTGGCAATCGGTGCATTATTTCTGATTAATGCGTGGGATTATCCTACCTACCTGTTTCTCTTCGCAATTGCGGTTCTGATCCGGAAATACTACACCGCTCGTCTCAGAGACGCACCGATACCGATCATGGTCGTCTCGATTCTGAGCATCCTTCTATACGCCCCGTTCTACATGGATTTTCAGGGAACCGGCGCATCCGGAATCGGGATTGGAATCGTGCAACAACAGACGTCACTCCTCAATTTTGTCGAGATATTTGCGCTATTCTTATTTTTGATGTTTTCATTCCTGTTTCTGCGCGCAGACTTTGATAGAAGGTATGCGATTGCGTTAATCCCGATAACTCTCCTTTCGCTGCTGATCTTTCAGACATTGCTCATAATCGTTCCGCTGATTTTGTTGTGCGTCTATTTATTCATATATTGTGCAGAAGAAGCGGAAAGGACCGGAAGGGCAGGAGATGTAGGTGGGGCAGAGAAAACCGAGAATAGCCGATTCGTTCTGATTCTCATACTGACCGGCGCGCTGCTTGCCCTCTTCTGCGAGGTCTTCTACCTCGATGACAACCTTGGCGCGCCAAACGAGCGCATGAACACCGTCTTCAAGTTATATCTCCAGATATGGATTCTGTGGGGAATCGCATCCGGATACTGCATATATCCCATTGGTTCTGTGCTGAAACGCACCAGTCACACTGTTGGAACTGGGTGGAATGTTCTATTCTGTATACTCCTCCTGTCCTGTTGCATATTTCCGTTCACTGCCACATCCGAACTGATCGGGTTTCATCACAACCCGCCAACACTGAATGGAATTATATATCTGAACGGATCCAATGGCGCGGATCGGGCGGATTATCTGGCGGTCGTATGGATTCGTAAGGAGATTGCGGGAACGCCGGCAATCGTGGAGGCGCCTGGAAACTGCTACTCTACGGATTCGAGAATCTCGGCATTCACTGGTCTTCCTACTATAATCGGCTGGCGCGGGCATGAGTTAATGTGGCGCGGGCAGGATGGCTGGTGGGAGATAAGCACCAGAGCAGAGGATGTGGGCACAATCTATGACACGCAGAGTGCGCAACTTGCAATTGATTTACTGAATAAATATAATGTTAGTTACGTCTATATTGGACCGACCGAACGTGCACGCTACGGCAAGGGCGTGGATAAGTTTGAGGACGAGGATTACTTCGAGTGTGTGTATCTGGGACTGAGTCGGATATACCGGGTGACGGGGTGCGCATGAAAAAGTATTTCAGTGAGCAGTATAAAACAGAATGTGGTGATCACGATGCAGGATGAACGAGTAATGGAACGTGTGGGGACTGGCATACCCGGATACGATGAGCTGCTTGGAGGCGGTTTCTTTAAGGGGTCCGTGAATGTGGTTATCGGCGGGACAGGCACCGGCAAAACTGTTTTCGGTGGAGAATTCATACACGAAGGTGCTAAACATGGTAAGAAAGGGATGGTCGTCCTCACGTCAGAGGAGACTGAGTATATACGGAGAGAGTGGTACACCTCATTCGGCTGGGATTTCTGGAAACTCGAAGAGGAAGGAGATGTAACCTTTGTCGATATAGCGGATCCGGATCTGCGGTTGCAGAAGACCGTGGAGATTGCGCCGGATGAACTGATCAAGAGCTTCAAGAAACTGCTCGAAAACAAAATAAAAACTGTAAATCCGGATTTAATCTTCATTGACTCGCTTGAAGCGCTGTTTCTGGCTATAGATTCGAAGTATCGGCTGAAGAGTATGGTGGACGATGTCTTCAATGTCCTGCGGGAGGCTGCTGCCACATGCATCGTCGCAACCGGCGTAATCTATGGCGTGGATGAGATCATCGCATACAGCGCCGACTCGATCACAAACATAGGCATGGTGCGTGTGGGCAACAACATTCAGCGCTCGATTCATGTGGCGAAGCACCGCGGCTCGGCTATCGTCAATCAGGTACGTGTTCTGCAACTATCGGACAACGGTATCGATGTGCTCTCACAATCACCGTATCTTGAGTTCTGAAAGCCCAAATCCATAGCTAAAAGAGGTTCAAAACTCCAACACCACCGAGTGTGATGCTTGTTACGATAACTCCGGCGAGCATAACTCCCGAAAAGATCGCAACAAACGCGTGTCTGAACCGTATCCCGAATACAAATGCTGCTGCGCATCCGGTCCAGGCGCCTGTAACCGGCAGAGGGATTGCAACAAATAAAAGGAGCGCGATTGTTCCGTATTTTTCAAATCCCGCGTTGTGTCGGTGGTATGTGCGCGTAAAGAGCCATCTGAAGAAGACATCCCAGAAAACCCATCGCCGCAGATAACTGGAGACCGTTTCAAGAAAGAGCAGTAGCGGAACGACCGGAAGCATGTTTCCAATCACTGCGAGCGTGTATGCAGTCCATGGATCCAGCCCATACACTCCGATAGCCACTGGAATTGCCCCACGCAGTTCTGCGATCGGCATCGCAGCGATCAGGACGGTTGCAACAGGTGGTGGTACCGATCCGAAGAGTCCGACGATGAAATCGATCATGCTTCTGATATTGGTTCGGTGCGTAATCAAACCATCGTTTTGATCGGCTATGTATAGAAATGAACGTGTTCATACCCTCGGCACAATCGAAATCCCAGTGAAATGCACCAGGAGATTTTTGTTCTTTGCGTCATCGCGTCTTTCTCATCATCGTTTTCCAATTTAAATAGAAAGGCGAGAGAGGTGCTATGAATGTTGTCAATCTCGGTCCACATCACTCACAAATTCCATCTTAAAACCTGTTACCTACCTATGTGACTCTCTGTGTCATATTTGGCTCTATATCCACTATTTTATCCAATATACTGTCATGAAAGTGCACAACAATCGATTAAAAGTACTGGCACTGAACGAACAAGATTGCTTTTGTGCGTGGTGGCTGGAGTGAGTTTTGGTAAATACCCGATGTGACTGGTCATTTGAACACCTTCACGCGAGATATTAGAGAGCCCAAGATTTCTGCGTTAATCTCGTGAAATCCCGTCTGTTGA
>DAWR01000105.1:0-4548 GCA_002506015.1 Candidatus Methanogasteraceae archaeon UBA261
TTTCTCGTACCGTTCTGAGACGAGAAGAGGCGGGTAACCGCCTCGTCCTTAGTCGGCGGTTTTTTCGCCTCAGCTAAACACATACACCTTGACTACGAGACGATTATGGGTTTTTTAGACAAATATAGCTCCAGTGATGTGGAAAAGGGCGTTACATGGAACTATTGTGGCGGAAAACCGGTCTGTCTGGCTGAACTCGTGAATCGTGGAAGAATGGAAGAAACAGCCAGAGGGATGCGTGGGATACGAACGGATCAGATTGAAGGACTTATAGAGGATGCGAAGGAATTTGGACACCGAATATCTTATGATACAGAGGAGATCGTGTTAACCGATGAAGATTTACTCAAATGACTTGAGAGATTCGGAAGCAGGGGGTATCTCAGGGTAAGTGAGCTTCTGAAACCGATCAAACTCGGTCTGATCAAAGCGAACATTCTATTTCTTGATCCGGTTAAGCAAATCGTAAAGCCGCAGTCACAGCTGAACCTGATTGCGGTACGAGAGGTTCTGAACGGTTCGTAGGACTAAAATGGCTGCTTGAATGGGCAGCCGGAGCGATCAGTTAGATGGGGATGACGCGCACCCGGATTCAAGATTCACTCCAGCTCATCGATCATCCTTGCCAGCCGATCACAGCTTACCCCATGCTTCGCCTCGCTGCAGACCTTAATCTTATCGAGAAGAGCGCAGAGGCGATCGTGATCGAGATCGTAGCCAAGCCGCTCTGTTACGAACTTGAGAGCCTTCTTTCCGGTGTGCTTGCCAATGATGTAATTCCTTCCACCGCCCACAAGTTCCGGCGAAAATACCTCATAGGTGCTGGTATTCTCGAGCATCGCTGCGATGTGAATCCCGGATTCGTGGCAGAATGCATTTTCACCGACTATGGGCTTTGTTTTCGCGACTCTGACTCCTGAATACTTCTCCACCATCTTCGAGAGCGACAGGAGATGCGAGAGATCGTATTTGTCGATTCCGTACTGAATCAAAAGCCCGACGAGCAATTCCTCAAGCGGCGTGTTTCCGACACGCTCGCCGATCCCGTTCACAGTGGCATGAAGCTGCGTTGCCCCGGTCTCCGCAGCAACGATCGTGTTTGCGGTCGCCATTCCGAGGTCATTGTGGCAGTGAATGCATAGTGGAGTGTTTGTCGCCTTCTTGATCTCTTTTATCATGAAATACGTGGTACTTGGGTCAAGAATCCCAACCGTGTCCGCGATGCTCAGATAATCCGCGTTGTGCGCCTCGGCAATCCGGTAGACTTGCTTCAGCACATCCATGTCTGTGCGGGTCGCATCCTCGGCAGCAAACCTGACCATAAGCCCGTGATCCTTCGCATAGTCCACGACATCGATTGCGCAGTCGGTAGCCTCGTCTATTGTCATGTGGTGCTTGTAGCGCAGATGAATGTCCGACGTTGCGATGAAGACGCTCACGATATCAACGTTCGCATCCAGTGCGGAATCAACATCTGACGTCTTTGCACGGGCAAGGCAGCAGATCCTGGCGTTGAGTCCGAGTTTTGTAATTTTACGTATGGTTGTGAGTTCTTCTTTTGATACGACCGGAAATCCTGCCTCAATGATCTCAACACCAACATCATCCAGTTTCCGTGCGATATCAATCTTCTCCTGCTCTGTGAACGCAATCCCTGCAGCCTGCTCGCCGTCCCGCAGTGTCACATCGCAGATCTCAATGTCTTTTGGCTTCAGCTTGATGAAGTCCATCAGCGTGTTCCTTGAATATTCCGGGCGATCTTCCATAATCATGGATGGGGGCTGGCTTCGAGAAAAAGGTTTGCATCCGTCATAGTACCGGTGGTAACAGAGGGATTCGTTTTATGCGTGGCGGGTTATGTTGTGACGCCACCGAATCTTTTTAATTTATTCCGGTCGGTTGAAACATGTATTGTCGATCCTGTAAACACTGGTACGATCGGATTGGTGAAATCAGTGAAACCAATGTTAATCTGTGACTAAAAATTTTATTTGCCACGGATTAACAGAGATTAACGGTGTAAATTACGTTCCGGATCGATAGTAATTCATTCCGGAAGTTATATTTATATAAGACAATCCAATGTACCCAAAAAATAATAAAAAGTCTCGAAACCCAATTGCCTACCAGCAAATAACAGATCTCTGGCAATTCGTGTTGCAACGCTCCTGAAGTCAGCCTCGCCACCCGAACCCAAATAACCTCGCAACCATCCACCAGCATCGAAAGATTGTTATACTGGTTGATCCAAACCATCTGAAAGTGATATAATGAAAGAGATCAGCACATCATCAGGACTTGGTGGCATCCTGAACGGATTTCGCAATCTCGTGAAGGAATCGAAGCGGATAACTTTTATCGGAACTCCTGGCTTCTGCACTCCGTTTGCAGAGCTAGTAGCATTCCCGATCAAGGATGCGGGAAAGGCGCTTGCGTACATCGCAAATCTCGACTTTGATTCTGCAAAGAAGGTTGTGTTCACGAGCCACGGCATGCAACTCTCTGAAACGACAGATGCCACCGCAGATACTGCAGTGTTATTCGGTGGTCTTGCGATGCCAAAGATCGGTATCGATGCATACGCACTGAAATCAATGATCGACGAACGCATCCTTGTTAACGGCGGAGCCATAATCGGTGTCGGTTTCATGGACATCTTCGAGCAGATGGGATGGAATGACATAATGGACTTCGACTACGTGATCAACACGGACGCGAGTGTGAGGATCCTCAAAAAATGACGGAATTTGTAATCCGCGGCATGTTTAAGGCTGGTTCGAACCGGGAGCGGTTCAAAAAGACTGTGAGCAGCCAGAACAGAAACAACGCAATTGAGAAGGTATATTCGCTCATCGGAAGTGAGCACGGACTGAAACGAAATTTCATTGACATAACTGATATCGATGAACTTGGTGAACCAGGCAATGAATCGGGGTCGGAAGATGAGTAAAGAACTTACTGATGATGAATTACAGGGATTGCTAGCCCAGCATGATGAGTATAAGGCGCAGGCAGAGGTTCTTGCGGGGCAGATGGAAGCGATCCAGATGTCCATCCTCGAATGTGAGCGCGCCATAAACACAATCGATGCACTCGAGACCGAGGACGAGGTCATGTCGCTTGTCCCTATCGGTGCGGGCTCGTTTGTGCATGCGAAGCTGGTGTCATCGGATCGCACGATTGTTGGTCTCGGTTCCGGTGTGTCGGCAGAGATGTCGGCAGATGCTGCACGGAAATGTCTCAACGACCGAAAGGAGAAGCTCACAAAGATTCTTGAGCAGATGAACAAGACTCTGAATGAGATTGCAGGCAGGGTCCAGATGATTCAGGCAGAAGCGAGTAAGCAGATGCAGGCAAAACAGGCGGATCAGGCGTATATGTAATGTTTGCGAAACTCAAAGAGAAGCTCGGCTCATTCAAGAAAAAGATTGGAGAGACGATCGACCGGAAAGCTGAAACCAAGAGTTCTGCGGAAGGGGTGCCACAAGAGACGAGTGAAGAGACGGAGCGGGAGCCTGCAAAGGCGACGGAGAAGAAGAAGAAAATCGGGATTGTTACGAAGGCGAAGACGTTAATTCTCGAGCGGGAGATTGTTCTTGATGAGAAGGATCTCGAGGAGCCGCTCTGGGACCTTGAGATGGCGCTGCTTGAGAGCGATGTTGCGCTTCCTGTGGCTGAGAGCATAATCGGTGCCATAAAAGAGGAGCTCGTCGGTGTTCACAGGAAGATTAAGGCGGATACGACTGACATCGTCGAGACCGCACTCCGAAACGCGTTGCTCTCGGTTATGACAAAAGAGATGTTCGATTTCGATGAATTCATTGCAGACGCACCAAAACCCGTAAACATTACATTCGTGGGCGTCAACGGCACCGGAAAGACCACAACGATCGCAAAGGTTGCGGCGAGGTTGAGGGATAACGGGCATTCCGTTGTGATCGCATCAGGGGACACGTTCAGGGCGGGGGCAACCGAGCAGATCGAGAAGCATGCGGAGAGGCTCGGTGTGAAGCTGATCAAACACCAGTACGGTGGCGACCCTGCCGCAGTCGTCTATGATGCGGTGCAACATGCAACGGCACAGCACCGCGATGTGGTGCTTGCAGACACGGCAGGAAGGCTGCACACGAATGTCAACCTGATGGATCAACTGAAGAAGATGTGCCGTGTGGCACCACCTGACCTCGTGATCTTTGTTGACGAGGCGGTCGCGGGAAACGACGCTGTTGAGCGGGCACGTGAGTTCAACGAGGCGGTTCCAATCGGAGGAAACATCTTAACCAAGGTGGACATGGACTCGAAAGGAGGCACAGCGATCTCAATTGCGCACGTCACAGGAAAACCTGTGCTATTTCTGGGAATCGGACAGAGTTACGGGGATTTGAAGAAGTTTGATGCGGAGTGGTACGTGGATCAGTTATTCTGAGATTCTACAAGTGCGAGCAGTGTCCTGAATCGCGGCTGCTCGTGCACAGCCGGGTTTGCTTCTTTTATGGTATGTACTCCAATGGCACTACCTTAAGCGGATATCCCACCTCCACGTAATTC
>DAWR01000105.1:4562-4931 GCA_002506015.1 Candidatus Methanogasteraceae archaeon UBA261
ACGGCACGCGGAACACTTACGTCCGTGCCTATCCCCCACATGATGAGGAGGGCTTCCAGAAGATATTCATACAAGTCGGGCAGTGACCGCCCGATCAGCAGAATCCATAATCGTGATCTCCTTCTCTTTTCCGAGAATGATCAGTTCGATCTGCATCAAGTCCTGCATGTTTATCTTGCCATCGTGCTTGGCGTCCGCGAGTTCCGTCTGATCCCGGTACTCGAGGATGATCAGTTCGGTGTAGGTCACATCCTACAAGTTTATCGTGTCGTCCTCGTTCGCGTTCCCGAAGACGCCGAGTGTGAAGTCTGATGCTTGCGCCGGCAGCGCACGCAGCAAGCTTATGATTATTCCAACCAGTATTACTGT
>DAWR01000023.1 GCA_002506015.1 Candidatus Methanogasteraceae archaeon UBA261
AACCATGTCACGGGTGAGACGAACAGGATCGTGGCGAGGTCTGCAGGAAACATTCTATCGCGGATCACAGCGTACATGGAGAAGACGCGGGATCGCTGGCAGGGCAGGAAGCAGGGCGAGGACTGGTTTGATCCCGGGATGTTTGCGGATTTCGTCTTCGCAGGCGGCGGGCTGGCGCGGGATGATTCTCAGAGTATTGCCGACCTCTTGAAACTTGCACAGAATATCAAAAAGCAGAAACAGAAGTCTTCTGAGTCCGCGGAGGTATTTCTTGAGCGCGTTGCCGAGTTCCTGTTCATGTTGCATCTTGCAAGACGGGATTCCTCGTATCTTCCCGTGAAATCGATGAGCGATGACCAATGGCTGACACTCGCGATCCGCAGTCTCGACCCGAGCCCGGTCATAGCAGGCATCGCTGACACGGTTCACGCAACCATACTGATCTCAGGAACCCTTTCGCCCGCAGCCGCCTACGAACTATACTATTTCGGAAAGAACGGACGGGTGGAGATTATGAGCATCCCAAACCAGTTTCCAAAAGAGAAACGGCTGGTTCTCGGAGCAAAGAACGCAACCACCCAGTCATCGTACCGAAACGACCCAGGCAATCAGAGAGAACTTGAACTGCACATATCCGCGCTGATAGAAGGGGTTTTGGGAAACGTCGCCATCTATTTCACATCGTACTCCATGATGGATCAGTATTTTGACCATTGCAGAAGAGCGGCACAAGAATCCGGAAAGATACTGTACACGGAGCCAAAAGATGCGCGGGATGTCCCTGATATACTGAAGCGTTTTTTTGAATCCGGAAGCAGTGACAAGAAGGGAGTACTGCTTGCGGTATGCGGTGGAAAGATGAGCGAAGGGATTGATTACTATGGTGAAGCCCTGAAAGGTGCAATCGTCGTCGGGTTTCCACTGGCAGCATTTTCAGAGGTGCAGAAGCTCGTCAATTCATATTATCAGAGAAAATACGGTAGAGATCAGGGACTGTTCATCGCATACACGCTTCCGGCGGTGAACAAGGCGATTCAGGCGCTCGGGAGGGTGCACAGATCGGCAGACGAGACCGGGGTTCTGGTGCTCTGTGATTCGAGGTTTTCGCGTGGCGGAGGGCTTGGCGTGCGCCAGTATCTGCCGCAGTGGATGCAGGACGAGATGATCATCTGTGATGGTGCATGGTCGCGGGAGCTTGTGCAGGGGTGGTAAGTTGCGGCGGTTTGGTGTACACACCACCCTCCGCGTCCCCCCGTGCACACTGCAGTTATATTCCTGTTTGGCTCATGTTGTTTTCGTGGTTTTTTTCGCCAAAGCTAAACACTACCTCGAAACCAGAGCAGAGCAAGTTTTGGTTAATAACTCGATTTTCGGTGAAACGTAAATTACAGCCCAAAAGGTGTCACGCAAGTATGACACGTTCCACCATTTCCAAACGTCTGTTCTCTAATCGCGTTGTTATCATTGATAATTCTACATGTGTTCTGTGACGATAAAAGGGAGACTTTTTGTATCCCCTCCAAAAAGGAGGGTAAGGCGTATGCGGGCTTCAATTTACCTAACTCCGGTGCCATGATCCGCTTTGATTCCAACAGATTATCTGGTATCAATTTGGTAGCACTTTCTCATACTTTTAAGGTACAAATTAACANNAATTCACCGAAAGTCAGGTAATAACCGATATGACTGGTCGTTTGGATACCTTCGCGCGAGATATCAGATAGCCAAAAAATAACAAAAATAATATAGACTCGCGACCGGGAACCACAACCTTTACATTCACTCATTCAATATATGGGATGCATCCCAAAAATGGAAGAGATTATGTTCACAGAACCACTCAAACGTCTGGCACTGCTCGGCGCGCTCAGATCGAGCATAAGCGTATCATCCGCCGAATTTGCGCGACACCTCAAAACGAGCCCGCAAACCGCATCCCGCAAGCTTCAGATTCTTGAACAGGAAAATATGATCACAAGACGGATAATTCCGAATGGTCAGGAGATCCTGATCACTGAAGATGGCGTACTTGCCCTCCAGAGGGAGTATCAGGAGTATCAGCGGATATTTAGGGATTATGAGGATGTGCGGCTGACCGGAGTGGTCTGCACCGGGCTCGGTGAGGGAAAGTATTATATCGCACTCGATGGCTACATGCGCCAGTTCGAGCAGAAACTTGGATTTACGCCACATCCCGGAACATTGAATATCAAACTGGATTCCCACAGCACAAACATGAGAAAAAGGTTGAATGTTACGGATGGTATTCATATAGAAGGGTTTGAGGATGGGGTGCGGACATTCGGATCTGCTAAATGTTTCGAAGTGCAGATCGACGACACCTGTGGTGCGATCGTCATTCCGAACCGGAAACATTATCCTGATGACATAATCGAGATCATAGCACCCGTCAATCTCAGAGATCGGCTGTGTGTCGGTGACGGTGGTGATGTAGAGGTAGTATTATGCAAAACATAACAAAAGCGATCAATGCGTTACGAAATAACCGAATGGTGCTGCTGTATGATGCCGCAGACCGTGAGGGCGAGACCGACATGCTGCTTCCGGCAAAGTCGATCACCCCGCATGATATTGCACAGATGCGCATGCATGGTGGCGGGCTTCTCTGCGTGGTGATGCCGGACGAGGCTGCCATGCGTCTCGGGCTTCCGTTCATGGCTGATATACTCAGGCGTTCACCAGACCTGGCGCGTCTCGCGGAAGGGGATTTGCCTTACGACTCCCGTTCATCGTTTTCGATCTGGGTGAATCACAAAACCACGTACACAGGCATTCCTGACCGGGATCGTGCGCTCACTGTTCGCAAACTCGATGAGATCGTCGAGGCAGTGATGCTCGGAGAAACAAGCGATTTTTCGAGCGAGTTCAGATCCCCAGGGCATGTTGCAGTGTTGCGCGGTGCAAAGAATCTGCTGGATGAGCGCAGGGGTCAAACTGAACTCTCAATAGCTCTCGCAGAACTTGCCAGAATCAATCCTGTGACCTGCATCTGCGAGATGCTCGATTCTGAGACTGGGTATGCACTGGAAAGAAAGGACGCAGAAAGATATGCAATGGAACACGATTTAATCTTTGTTGATGGGGCTGATGTAATATCTGCATACGGGCAAGGCTGAGTGCATCATGCACTCAACGCCTTCAGCCGTTCGATACTTTCCATCGTCGCTATTGCCTCTTTCTTCTTTCTTTCCTCAAGTTTCTCGATGATATTTCCGATAGCTACTCTGAGGGAGTACACTTTGTATGGACGCCCCTTTCCGGGCTTCTTTTCATCGATTTCCGTAACCCAGCCGCTTGCGCGCAGTTCCCGCATCGCAATGCTGACTTCGGGCTGCCTCAGGTCCGCACCAACCTCTAGATCCTTCGATGTCGCAACATCAGTACCTTTCAAATACGCGAGCACCTTGGCGGTATTCCTTTTCAGTCCCTGTTTGATCAATATGTCAACGAACTCTTCATCGGCGTCGTCCAGCACCTTTACTGATAGGTCTTTCATGTGGTATCACCAAGATGCGAATATGTAATTGTCACATATAAATCTTGTGGTTAAAAACAACTTTTATACATCTTATTTCTTCCGCTCTCCGAGTTCCCCGCGCAGCGCAATCGACGCAGTGCTCAGAAACTCGGATTGCTTGTCCTCCTCAAGATTTCCGATTCTGGATCTGACCGCATTCTCATAATGCTGGATCACCGTTTCACGATTGATAGATCCGTTTGAGGAGAGTTCCAGTGCAAGCAGATCCATGGTCGAGAGGTATATTCTTGGTCCAAGCGATATTCCGAGTTTTCGCATTGCGCGGGTGGTGTTCACGAGCGGAGAGAAGAACGTCTTCAGACGAGGTGCAAACTCTTTGTAGTAGCAAGTAACGTGCTGGTCCACAACCCTGAGTTCGGTCGCCTTGTCAGGGTAATTGACCACAATCCTTGCGTTGAATCGGTCCATGATGTGCTGTGGCACCTCTGTTATGCCCGCTATGTCAGACGGGTTCATGGTTGCGATCACGTTCGCGCGCAACGGTTTGGTGAGTGGGGTCTTGGGAAACGATACCTGCCACTCAGCCATGATCTCTGTGAATATAATCAGTGTGTACTCGCTGAACCGGTTCAGCTCGTCGGCGTACACGATTCCTGGCACGTTCTCGCCGTGAGCACGAAATAGCGGCCCCTCAAGGATGTCCATCTCACCTTTCCTGTACTTTCCGATGTCGAGGTCGCCGATCAGGTCGCTCGGAAGCGCATCCTGGCTGCCCGTGACCCGGACATGCGGGACATTCCCGACATCTTGCTTTAGGGTGGCGATCATCCGGTTCACAGCAAGCGTCTTTGCAGTTCCGGGCGGTCCCTCAATTAAGAGATGAAAACGAAGCCCGAGTCTGATCGCCTCTGAAAAGAGTCGCAGGTATTGCTTCAGCTCATCCTGTCCGAATACCACAAGTTTAGCCACCTGCATCGAAATCCCCCCTGCCCTCACTCTTGCAGGCTGTACGAGAATCCGCACTCGGGGCAGAAGTACATGACAATCTTCACCCCTTTCTTGCTCTTCTTGATGTTTGTCTCCATCCAGGTGCCGCAGACCGTGCACTTGTGATCATAGAGTGTGCGATTTTTGCGATCAACCATGATTGCCACCCGTAATGGATGTTATCCCTTTGACAAGCCCAAAACATCCTGTGAGCATCATATCGCCGTGCGGTGCCGCGAACGTAACATCGTGCCTGCTCTTTTCTGCAGTGAATCTATTCGGTCCGGTAACGATTATCTGTGGGATTGTGCGCGGGGTCTCCTCTATGTAGCAGCCGTGTCCACCGCTCTCAAATATCTCATCGAATGTGAGCGTTCCGTCTGCGAGCCTCTCGATGTAACTATCGAGCGTTGTAATGTCTATCTGCCGCGTGTGGTGCTCAAATACACCGGTTATGCGATTCTCCATCAGTATTGCGCAGAGCGTGTGCCCGTTTCCGATGTTCAGCACGATTGCATCCTCTCCGGTTGCAACCGCGCCGAATATTGCGGCAGGTCCTGTGTCCATCAGAACAACATCGCGATCTGCAAGCGTCTCTGCGACAGCGCGCATGCGCGTGAGGTGTTTGGGAATCGCATCTCTTGCGTAGACGAATGATTGCAGATCCCCTCCCATCCGTATCGTTCTTCGGAGATTTTTAAACCGGGTGATCCGGTTGCTTTCACCGCTTTCACTGCTCTCGCCATGGTCCTGCACAGCAACCGCAAACATCTTGGGCACATCCATCCCGAACAACCCAAGCATCCCCTCGATTGCGGTGAGATCGATGTCTTTTGTCTCGATTCTGACCGCATCCGGTATATCTGGTGGTATTTGCGGCGCGATTGTGACACCAAGGCTCTGCACCCGACGAAGGTCATCGTAAATAGTTTTTGCGGCGGTTTCTGTTGAGTACACCTGAAGCCCAGCTCTGATATGCTCCTTTATTGCGCGTACGCATGGTCCGCCCCCCATCACAACACCCTCTAAACAGATGTCCTTGCGCAGTTCGGTTGCACCTCTGATCTGATCTGCCACAATCATCGTCCGGGATGGTAGAACCATCTTGAACGACTGCTCGATTGACTTTCCGCAATCGCAGACCAGTATGTCCTGCGTCCCAAAACCAACATCAATTGCGATGCATTGCATATATATACATATCAGTCAAACTTAATATCCTTGCTATCCATCAGCACCTTGAGGTCTTCCAGACTCATGCGTCCCGTCGTCTTCAATTTCTTCAGTGCAACCTCTCGATCGTTTGTATTACCACGCGTTTGTTTCTCCTTCAGTATATCAAGGCAGAGCGCGAGTTCATCTCGCGGTTTTGCAACCGATGCCTTCTGCGTATCGATCGATTTGCTGAGCGGTTCGATTACATGGGTCTTGTCCTTCAGCCACGCATGATACTGATTCGCCGCCTTGCGGAGGCTGTCCATCTTTGCGTATACGGCGAGCAGCTCGTCGTGGTGGCGCTGTGATTCATCTGCAAGTTCCTGGATCGTATGATGTACCTTATCAGCTGTTTTGCGCAGTTTTTTCACCTCTTTGTAGACCGGAAGGAGTTCATTGTGAACCTCATCTGCCGCCCTACTCGCTATCAATCGCTCGCCAAGAATCAACAATCTGCCATAAGCATCTATCTCATGATTCAGCGGGACATCAGCACGGGTGAGTACATACAGCTCATGCGCGTAGGCTTTCTCGAGACTTGCGGTGTGCATCTTCGCGGTTGCGTTGAGACTGTCACGTTTCTCCTTCATCTGATCCATTGCGGCGCGGTATTTGTTTATGTGGTTCTGCGACTCCCCTCGCAGTTTCTTCAGATCTACGATCTGTTTATTGACCTCGTCCCGAGCCTTTCGGCAGATCTCCGCCTTTTTTGCACATTCCTTGACCTTCATGTTCAGTTCATCGCGCTTCTTCCGCAGTTCGTTTGACGATTCACGATGCGTCTTGATCTCCTCAATAGACCTCTTTATTTCGTTGCTTGAACGACTTATCTGCTGTCTTAGGCTGTTGACATGGCTCTTCAGCTCCTTCTCTGTCATGTTCCTAAATTCATCGGAACCGTCAGTCCCGCCAGTCACATCAGTCATCCTGATCGCCTCTTTCCGAGATCTTCTTGAGTTTGTTCTCCCAGTGTTCAAGTGCGGTCCCGTGGCTTTTGATCCGGCTTTGTAGCCAGATATGTCGTCCGCGCACGCCCTTCAACTGTTCGATGTACCCAACAAATGATCCGTGGTGTTCCTGAGACTGATCCGCAACAGAGACGATCGCTTTATGGCACTCTTCTGCCCCCTCCATCATCTCCTTGATCTGTGTGGAGAATTGCTTGACCTGCTCGTCAGATTCGGTGACAGGTCCCGTCTCCTCGCGTATCTCGTCGATTCTTGCAGAGAGTGTCTTGATCTTATCAACGATCTCGCGCTCCTTCTGAATTCCCATGACCGTTGTCTGAAGCTTCCAGTCCAGCGCTTCAACCTCTTTTTGCAAAAGTCTCATCTCCTGTTCATGTTTCTGCGCGTCCTGATTGACGTTGATCAGGTCAAACATCTCGATTCTGAGCTGCTTTGCCTGGTGATACAAGACCTGCCGCTTCTCTTTTAGCTCGGCAACATGCTCATTGATCTCGTCTCGCTCCCGCTTCTCGTCACTGGACAGTCCCTTGAGCTCTGACACCGTGGGATCCAGAGATCCAAACTCACTGTTGTACGTTTCCAGGAATTGTCTGTGCTTCTCGATAATAGTATTGATCAGCTCTGTCTCACCCACGATGGTTATACCCTCACTCGGGATTCCTGTAACCTCGTTCTCATGTTCTTCTGGCTCTATGTCGACCACGTTTTATCACATCCGTACCGCCTGATCCGCATCCATCACCATCTGGGCATGTGGCACACCATCAATTATAATAATGTTATCTTCAGTTATAAAACCACCCTCAAGTGCACACCCAATCGCCCGCTCGCCAGCGAGATTGGCAGCCACTGCCGTACCAAGCGCAGCCGTGATCTCATGAGCGCTCGATAGCGCACCTTTGTAGAAGAATTCGGAGACTTCCAGGGTCAGTTCCCCCTCGCTGAATGTCTGCCCGATCAACTCACGATCACATATCGCAACTAGTAAAGTCCCATCATATATGTGATTCTTGAGGTACATTATACCGTTCCATGCAATGTGAAATTGAGATGTAGATGCCGATTATTCAGTGCTATGTTTATGTTATGCTATAAATATCTATGTCCGGAGGTGTGACCTGTGGTGTGGCTCACCACGCAAGGCTATGTGCTTTGATGGATGGGACAGCGCGGATTTGAACCGCGGTCCAAGCGTCCCAAACGCTCGAGGATCGACCAAGCTACCCTACTGTCCCGCAATAGTAGCTACTCGTTACTTGATTGAGCATCGGTTAAAAATGTTGTGCAATACTTCAGACCCCGCCCTTGCAGAGTGTCCCCGTCTTCATATCTTCCTCGTAGAAATCCCTCTCCGTCTTCAGCCCGAGCAGGATCTGTAGTCGTCTCTTTGTGTACTTCGGGATCAGTTCGAGCGTGCGCTTCAGATACCAGCTTGGATACCTCCTTATGATGTTGTTTGAACGATACCAGCCCAGATCATAATAATCGATGTTCATCTTCCAGATCAGATGCTGGAGCTCATCCGTACTCATGTAGTTTGTCTTCACATTCGCGTAGATGCCGTCGTACTTTGTAACATCATCGAGATTCGTAACGAGCCCCATCTCGATTAACTCGTCGCGAAGTACTGTCTTTGGATATGGGGTCATGATGTAGAAGATCGGAACGTCGAGTTTCAATTTCTTTGCGAGTTCGTAGTTCCTCAGGATATCTTCCTCGGTGTCGTCCGGGTTTCCGCTGATGATTCCACCAGATACGATGATCTTGTGTTCGTGCAGGTACCTGACCGCCTTCTCCGAGTCCGATGCCATCCCGGTCTTACCAAAGAGTTCGATATTGCGCGGGAGCGCGTTCTCTATTCCAAGAAATACCCCGTCAAATCCGGCTTTTGCCATCAGGTCCACGACCTCCTTACTCTTTGCAATCCCGCTCGTGCTCGCCTGTGTCTGGTAGTATATGCCATCGAGCCCGGCGTCGATGATCGCCTCGCAGAGACGCTTCATTCTCTTCGTGTTCAGCGTGATGTTGTCGTCCACGAAGAATATGTTCTGCGCGCCATGTCTCTTCGCGTCCGCTATGTCGGCAATCACCCGGTCGATTTCGTACGTTCTGAAACTGCGCCCGTACATGCGGTCGATGCTGCAGAACTTGCAGCCCTGCGTGCACCCTCTACTCGTCTCAACCACATCAACGGTATGGCAGAATCCATAGAATCCTTTCTTGAGCAGCCTCGCGTCGCGGTCCGGAAGGTGAATGTCTTTTAGGTCAAGAAGCGGACGTTCTGGGTTGTGCACCATTTCCCCGTTCTCCTTATACGAGAGACCGAGCACGCAATCGTACTTCTGTTCGGGTATTGCCTCCACGAGCTCCCGAAACGTTGCCTCACCCTCGCCCCGCGTGATAAAGTCAATGTAGGCAATATCCGGGCTCTCAGCAATCTCCTTGTACTCAAGTGTCGGGTGGTAGCCGCCAAAGACAACCATTATCTCGCTATCATATTCCTTGACGGTCTTTGCAACTTCGAGCATGCCCCGATACTGAAAACTCATGCAACTGAGACCCACGAGATCGATGTGATATTTCCGTATGGTTCTCTGCACGAACTCGTGCGGGTCATCTGTTACGTTCAGGTCGGCTATCTTCACATCACAGACGTCGTTTATGTTTCCGGCGATCGATGTGATTCCGAGATTCGGGATTCTTGCGACGAAATCAAAGTCGTGCTGGACATCCGGGGAGGCGAGCAGGAGTACGTTGATCATAACACCTTCTTCTGTAGCATCAAGAAGTCTTGTAGATTTAAAATCTTACCGCTCAATCAGGCAATACTTATAATGCCAGGATGTGGTAATATCACACATTGCATACACGATTCAGAATGGTGAAATCATGCCAGAAATAGGAAAGAAGATACGGCTTGAACGTATCATCGATAGAAAGAGTGGAAACATTTTGATCATTCCGATGGATCATGGAATATCAGAGGGTCCGATGAATGGGCTTGTGGACATCGGGGAAACCATAAACAAGGTCGCAGAGGGCGGTGCGGATGCAGTCCTGATGCAGAAAGGGATGATTAAGCATGGGCACCGGGGATATGGCCACGACATCGGGCTGATCGTCCACATGAGCGCGTCCACGTCGCTTGGACCGGATCCGAACAACAAGGTTCCCGTATGTACTGTAGAGGAAGCAATCAAGCTCGGCACAGATGCCGTGAGCGTGCACATCAACGTCGGTTCCGACACCGAATCGGATCAGCTCGAATATCTCGGTGTTGTTTCGGACGACTGCGACTACTGGGGCGTGCCGCTCGTTGCGATGATGTACCCGAGAGGTCCTGCCATATCCAATCAGCACGATCCGGCAGCAGTAGCACTTGCGGCTCGCGTCGGTGCCGAACTCGGCGCAGACATCATCAAGACCAATTACACGGGAGACCCGGATACCTTCAAGGACGTGATTCAGGGATGCCCTGTGCCTGTGGTGATCGCAGGCGGACCCAAGACGAATACGGATAGGGAGTTTCTGCAGATGATCCATGGCGCGATAAAGGCTGGCGCACGCGGAGCAGCCGCTGGAAGAAATGTCTTTCAGGCGGAGGATCCGACACGGATGACGCGGGCGATCGCAGCAATCGTGCACGACGGCGTTGACGTTGATAAAGCACTGGAGTTCCTTGCGTAACCAAGCAGACGTAACTACGGTCTCAGCAATTTGTTTATCAGGCAATTTTTCCAAACTGATGAAGCCGTATCTGTTTAGCTGAGGCGAAA
>DAWR01000129.1:0-7300 GCA_002506015.1 Candidatus Methanogasteraceae archaeon UBA261
CTCAAGGCGCTCGACAACCCTGAACAACAAGCCTCGAACATAGGCACGCTGACAAACGCCATAACCGGGGAACTGAACCGGATCAAGACGAGTGACGACGACATAAAGCGGGAGAACTCCCGATTGTTCGATATAAAACTCGGGTTATCCGAATTTTCGGACCTCGACTCAAGAGAGGCAGAGATCAGGAAGAGACTGCACGATTGTGAGCCGCATTACATGAGATATCTGCAGAACGAGAAGAATGCCGGTACTGTGGACACACGCCGGAGCAGATGCGACGAGGTGAATGCTGGGATCGCTGAAAAGAAGATGGAAAATGACCGCCTCAGCAAGACACTGGCTGAACATGCCGCAACCTTCGACGAAGAAGAATATGAGCGAATAAAAAAGGAGTACGAGGCGAGAAAGATCGGGAGTGGTAGCAAAAAGACCGAATATGACGTGATATCCAAGAATCTCAAAAGGCTGGAAAAAGACCTCGATCGCACGGAATCGCTGATCAAAGAAAAAGAGCGACTGAAGAGGGAGTGCGGATCGAAAAGAGAGTTTCTCAATTACACCGAGTTCATAAGATCCACACTCAAGGATTCCGCCCAGTTGATCGCAGGAAAACTCATCAAAAGCATAGGGGACGAAGCTAACCGGATATACTGCGAGATCATCAACGATTACACGCAGGAACTTCGATGGACGCACGACTACGCAATCACAATCACAGAGCACGGAGAGGAGAAAGAATTCAACCAGTTGAGTGGAGGAGAGCAGATGGGCGCCTCGCTTGCGGTGCGTTTCGCGCTCCTGAAGATACTCTCCGGATGCGACGTCGTGTTTCTCGACGAGCCGACCCAGAACATGGACGAAACACGTAGGGAAAAGCTTTCAGAGCAGATACTGAACATATCCGGATTCAAACAGATCTTTGTAATCTCGCACGACGACACATTCAACGAGAAGTACGAGAATGTGATCAGAGTGGAGAAGATCAATGGAGAGAGCAGGATTATGGACGGCGATCTGATATCGTGAACCTTGCTGCTCTCAGCCCAACTTTCATTGAACATATTCAATACCACAGAGGAGACCTACTCCATGCCCTCTGTGGCAGTATGATGTGTACGCCATTACAATCGCAGTTTATGCCGATCGTCGAGTATAACCACGAGATTACACAGTCTGCNNGTCTGCGAAGCAGCGGCGCAGCCATCTTCACAAGATGTCTGCGTTAATCTCGTGGTTTTGTATGTAAATATCCACGTAATATTGTGTACGTACCGCTCCTGCGGTCGGTCGCCAATTTTATGCGCTCACACCTGTGTCTACGTTCGTGTCCGCAGCCTCGCAACGACTGCATCCACCTGCTCAATCGCGGTCCCGATGTAGCTGTATGGATCCATCGCAGCCACAATCTCATCTGAATCTAAGTGCGCTGTGACCTCTTCTCGCTCCAGTAGCACATCCAGCAGATCCCTGCCACCATCTCGTGCTGCGATTGCACAGTCCCGAATTACACTGTGCGCCTCCTGACGCCCGATATGCTCGGCAAGCACGATCATTACTGACTCCGCCATATTCAGCCCGCGATAATGCTCAAGGTTCCGCTTGATATTCGCAGGATAGAATTCAAGACCATCTATGATTTTTATGGTCAGGTTGATCAGGTGATCCGTGAGTATACATGCTTCCGGAAAGACGATACGTTCGCAGGATGAGTTCGTGAGGTCTCGCTCATCCCAGAGTGTATTATTCAAAAGTTCCGGCTCAACCATCCCCCTAACAATTCTCGAAAGCCCGCAGACCTGCTCTGATTTGATCGGGTTGCGCTTATGCGGCATCGTCGAGGATCCGACCTGCTTCTTCCCGAACCCTTCTGCGACCTCGGCAATCTCGCTTCGCTGCAGGTTCCTGATCGTCGTGCAGATCTTATCCAGCGTGGTTGCGGTGTTTGCCATCCACATCACGAACTCGCAATGCCGGTCACGCTGAACGATCTGGTTTGCGACATCGACCGACCCGATTCCAAGCGCATCCATCGTCTTCTTCTGAATTGCGATGCCCTTCTCGCCGAAAGACGCCTGTGTCCCGACAGCGCCACCTATCTTGCCGACCACGACTCTCGGACGCAGTTGGTCCATGCGCTCGATCTGCCGCTCGATTTCACATGCCCATATCGCAAACCGCATCCCGTACGTCGTTGGAATTCCGATCTGACCATGCGTGCGCCCGGCGCAGACCGTCTCCCTGTGCAGATCAGCCTGCCTGACAAAAAGATCGAGCAATCGGTGCAACCGTTCCCCCATAATATCGATTGCATCGCGCAACTGGAGTGCGGTTGCAGTGTCGAGGATGTCGCTCGATGTCGCACCGAAATGTACCCATTTTCCCGCGTCACCGCACTGTTCCGCAATCGCGAGCACGAGAGCCATGACATCGTGCTGAATCTCGTCCTCGATCTCATTTACCCGGTCGAGCGAGACTGCGTGAATATTCTCTGCGATCGTCCGGGCGTCCTCCGCCGGGATCAGTCCCACTTCTGATTCAGCCTTCGCGAGCGCGCTTTCGACGCAGAGGAGTTTGTGGAGGCGTGTCTCCTCGTTCCAGACGCCTTTCATCTCCTCTGTGCCATACCGGTATTCGATTGGATGAATTGCCATTCTTGCCACTTATAATGGGCGAGTTTATGAATATTGTGGTTTGGTGGTCGGGACGGTCCGTCATTTTCTTGGGCACGTCACAAAAAACCCGGCACCCGCACCGAAAAGAATACAACAGCGTAGGTACCATAGTTCAATCGAAGTTACCTGTGGGGGATACTATGGAACTTAAGAAGGCGATTGCATCGCTCAATGTACCGCTTCCGAAATACATCAAGCGATTCGCTCTGCCGATCATAATCTTCGGATTCATACTCTCATTTCTATTATACTCCCTGTTTCCGGAGCTCTTTATGGGGTCTGCGAAATATATCCTGCTCGCTGTTCCGGCGATCTGCATCACATTTGTGGTAATGTACCCGTTCTCGGTCGCAGCCGCAAAGGCTAAGGATATCGACAGTGACATGCATTATTTTGTCACGCAGATGGGAGCGCTCGCTCTGGCTAACACGGCACGCAAGGAACTCTTCAAGATGATCTCTGATGATCCGAACTATCACCTGATCGGAGAGGAATGCAGAAAAATATACTTACTCATGGATACATGGAACCTGAGCCTTGCCGATGCATGCAGGTTCGTTGCCGAGCGGACCCCGTCTGTGATATTTGCCGATTTTCTGGACAGGTTCGCGCATGCGGTCCAGTCAGGAGAGAAGATCGAGCGGTTTCTGGGGGCTGAGCAGGACACAGTGATGCGGGACTACGCCACGATGTACACCGGCGCGCTCACATCCATTGATATCGTGAAAGAGATGTTTGTGTCCCTCATAATGTCACTCATCTTTCTCGCGTCGTTTTCAGCGATCATGCCGATCATAACAGGGATGGATGCCACGAATCTGATGCTGATATCCACTTTTTCATTCGCTGTAGCCGACTTCAGCGTCATCATGTTCATCAGGGCAAAGATGCCAAGGGACCAGATATGGCAGCAACTCGGAATCAAGAGCGAATCCGACCGCAATCTAAAGCGATCTATAGTCTTCTCGCTTGCCGGCTGCCTTGTCGCTATCGTTCTGGTCAGATTCGTAATCGCCCCCGATGTGATCAAGATCGCAATAATCCTGACACCGCTCCTATACACAGGGAGAATCGCTGCGAAAGAGGAGGCGAAGATCAAGCGGAAGGACGACAACTATCCATCGTTTCTCAGGTCGCTCGGGAGTTCTGCGAGTGCGAGGGGCGGAATGATCGGTGAAGCCCTCAAGAGTCTGCGGATGCATGACTTTGGCCCACTCACCAAGACCATTAACCGCCTCTACAGCAGGCTTGTCTCGCGCATCAACAAACTGGACGCATGGAATCTGTTTTCGGTCGAGACCGGGAGCAACCTGATCCAGAGATTCAGTGTGATGTTTGTCGAGTCCACGCATCTTGGCGGGGAGGCGGCGACCGTAGGCGACATGATCGCAACCAACTTCAACCAGATCGTCCGGCTCCGGAAACTGAGGTACCAGTCTGCCTCGACGATGATCGGCGTCTTCTACGGACTCACCGCGGGAATCGGGTTCACGCTCTATGTCTCGCTCGGTGTGGTGGAACTGATGCAGGGCATGTTTGAAGCCGTGGAACTTCCGCCCGGCATGTCGATGGGCATGATTCTGTACACGGACATCAACATTGGCGTCCTCTACACGCTCGTTACGGTCATCATGGTCATGCACTCGCTACTCTCCTCGCTGATGATCAGGTTCGTGGATGGCGGCAACCTCCTGAACGGAACCACTCATTTCGTGATGATGGTCTGGATCGGTGCGATCAGCGCTGTGGTCTGCAAGGCGTCTGTGTCATCGCTTCTGGGGCTTGGATAGGTCATGCAGAGGGGGCTTTGGGGGAGTCGGTCCGGGATGGTTGAGTACGGATGAGGAGATTATCCTGTTTGGTGCATGCGCGGGTAACTTGTGGTTTTATATGCGGACATCCACACAATATTGAGTAAGTACCCTGTTTGAACTCATTTCACAGAAGGGGCGCCACAAACAGGGGCATTCCGATAACCGTGGGCACTTTACGGGTTACCAGCACATAGCCACTGTAAGTATATAAAATTTATTATTAGGTCTTATAGAAAATTAACCACAGAGACTACAGAGTTTTTCCGGTCGCACATTGCTCACAAAACCCCTCTTAGAACCGGTTACATCGCTATGTTGCCATATATGACCTCTGGTTGGAGTAACCACGTAATATGAACCCGCAGTTGTTGTAAATACCCACAACCGACCATCCGTTCCGCCGATCCCGAAACTGGTCTCGTCGGCATCCACTGCGTTGGATTTTACGACCTCCTCGTGAATTTTCTCGTAATCTCCAATGGAGCGTATCTGTCACCCACTTTCAGCTTAAGACTCGTTGATTCACACATAGCGATACCATGAAGCACCATTAAAAATCTTCAAAATAAGGAAAGGGGGAGCCACTGCCCCTGGTAGCTCCATCCGTCCGGTCCCGGTCACCCCCTATCAACTACTGGGCTGTTGCACGCCCAGATCAGTGACCAGATACTCGTTGAACGCGCTTCCTTTCCAAACCGCAGCCCCGCTCCTGTGTTCGATCGTTGCGTTGCATGGCTGAAACGCCGCGAAATCAACATACCCGACGTCTCCGGAGAGGGTCTGGTTGAAATATGCAACGTTCTCGGCAGTGACCGTAACATTCCAATCAGGGGTTGAATAGGTGACTGTAGCCGGTCTCTTCCTGCTAAACTCAGTTTCGTTGATCCAATCTGACTCTGTGATCGTTACTTCATCGCCTGAGTATTCCGCAATCACCGTTCCGGGCTGCTCATCCACATTCAGCAATGTCAGATGTTTGTACGAATAGTTCTCGTAACCATCGTCCAGACTCCTGACCGCGTAGACGACCGCCTGATAGTGCCCTGCCGTCACTTCGGACCAGCTCCATCCATGCATATCCATTGGCCATGGCTGGCTGCTGCTGGTAATCATGTGGTCCATATAGCCTTCTCCACCGCCGCGTTTGACCCGGTAGGTCTTGTCGTTCAGAACAATCGAACCGCTGAGGGTGCCGTATGGATGTTCATAAGTGACAAAGTTGAGCGGTTGGTCTGCCTGATCGATCGTATTCTCCGCAACAGGCAAGAAGACCAGATCGGCATCCATTACGTCGGATTTATACGTTAACCTGTATCCGGTGAGTGCTGCGCCACAGAACCTCTGCAAGCCGCCGGGATACAAAAAAAACACATAAGGCGTATGCAATGATACGAAATGGCTGACCGTGACCTGTGGAACGTAGGTCTCGGTGTAATAGAATGTCGGCACCTCGTTGTTGGGGAAAAGCCCGGAGAACGTGACTATATGGGAGAGCCGTGCCCCATCCGGGCTGGCAATCATGGGTGATTCCTGATGCGCCAGAACGGTAAAGAATCCCAGGTCATCCACTTCGCTGCCATCGTCAGCGACCAGACTCAACTTTCCGTTCAGGTACCACCATTCTGCCGACAGGTTGGCACCGAAATCGGTCTCCAGATGTCCACCTTCCGTAAAGTCCGGAAACGGCATCCCTGCATGCGGTCCGCAAAGTCCGGTTTCTGCTGATCCTGTCAATTCCGCTACTTCCGCTACAGATAATCCTGTAACAGACGTCATCACGAGCAATATGCTAAGTACAGTTCCTGTTTTTGTATTCATTTAGTTGTTATCTCCTTTCAGCCATTGAACTCCGCGCTCATGAGTCTGTCCAAAACGTTGCCTCGTCGTCTCGCAGACCGACTTGTGGGCACAGCGCATGTACAATGGCAGTTTGCTATATGCGCGCATGACTCCACGTCAGGATGCTCACCTCCACGACCACTCGTGTACACTCCATCAGAGTATGAATAAAGATACGAGAAGCCTGATACCATACCACTCCAGAACGTTGTTGGGGCATCATGCACACTCTGCTATTTTGTCTATTCACATATAAGGATTACGAAATATATATTGGTAAGTGCTACTTCAAGTCAGGGAACCGGAATTCTGACCGGCTGTTTTATAGCAGGCATTTCGTCTGCTACTGCGCAATAGCAAAAGACTTATAATGAAAGCATTCCTGAAAATACAATCATGAGGAGTAGAATTCTGGTGTTAATCATTCTGTCAATAGTTATCAGCGGCTGCATCGATCAGAAACCGATCCAATCAGAACCATCCCCGGTGGAACAACCCGAACTACCCCCACCGGAACCAACTGATCAGGTTAAACTCGATACAGAACCAATCGACCTGTCCGATGCCGCAACCGGGACAATGGATTTCACCAGATATTACTCGCTGCAACCGCTGAGTATTGATCTGAAAATTCCAAGCTACGATCTGCCGTTGCAGACAGATCAGATCTCAAACTACGATTTATTCTCAGAAGAGATTGCTCTCAGCAACAGTGCCATGAGTCTACTGGAAGAGAACGGCTTTGTTGTGATCNNCTGATAACGAAGTACCGATCTTCGTCACCACCGATTCGCTGTTGCACCTCTATCACATCCAGTTCGATGAGACGCTGCGGCAGATCGAGGAGCGGGAATTCTATGACCTGATCTGGGAGATCAGCGAGGAATTGCTGAACGATTCGATGGAATCTTACGAAAATTCGGACGGCGAGCTGAAAGAAGCATCGAAGAGGAACGCTGCATACTTTGCAGT
>DAWR01000129.1:7334-8260 GCA_002506015.1 Candidatus Methanogasteraceae archaeon UBA261
GACGATACAGTTTTGAGGTTCCTTCGTTTGTCGCTGATGATGTTAAAGATGAATTAACATTGATCGGAGAGTATTCCGGGTTTGTAGAGTCCCCCATCTTCATTTACAGTGAAGATTACTCCCAGTACGTTCCGAGAGGGCACTACACGCGCTCGGAGAAGCTGAAAAACTATTTCAAGGCGTTTATGTGGTATGGCAGGATGAGTATGTTGCTCAAGGGCTCTGACACGATACCGCCAGGGACGACCGACCCGTACTCGGAGGAGGGTCTGATCGCAACAGAGGACGCAAGAATCCAGACGATGGCTGCCTGCCTGATATCCTCAGAATTCGGCGGGAATCAGGAGCTCATGGATAAGTGGGATCGGATTTACTCGGTAACTGCATTTTATGTGGGATTATCCGATGATCTCGGACCTTACGAGTACATAGATGCGTTGAACCATGTCTTAGGGGAGTCATTTGACTCAGATGACCTGAACAAGGAGACGATAGGCGGTGTGAAGGTGAGACTGGCAGAGTACCGATCTCCTGAAATTTACGGCGGGACCGGCGCCTGCGTGATACTGCCACCGTTCACCCCGGAGCAGGCAGACCAGTGCCTTGAAAACACAAAAGGATTCCGTATGATGGGGCAACGGTTCATTCCCGACTCGTACATGTTCACAAACCTTGTTGGAACTTACACCAACCTGTATTCCGGAGACCGGGAGCCATTCACACTCATAATCGACGGTGCCGGAAGACCGGTCAGGGGATTCCCCCGCGGTCTCGATGTTATGGCGCTCCTCGGATCGGATCGATCGAGGGAACTGCTGGATGAACTGGACGATTCCAATTACAAGGAGTACGACCGCCAGTATGACAAATTGAAGGGCGAATTCGACTCGTTTGATTATGCGGACTGGAACAAAAACCTCTACTGG
>DAWR01000212.1:0-6491 GCA_002506015.1 Candidatus Methanogasteraceae archaeon UBA261
TGAGCCCCCTTTATCCGCCACCACATGACTCGAAGGGTGACAGCAACACAACCACATTTCAGACCTTATATACCTTACACAACGACGACTTCAGCGCGGAGGATCATTTTCGACCCGAGCTCAGCTTTCGCATCGAACGTGACATCTGCTGGCACACCACATTTTTTGCGCCGCCGATCCTCTGCCCAGTCCTTCGGAGTATAGGGTCCGCTATTGCAGCGAGAACAGAATTAGCGCTGGCATCAGCCCCGTCATCTGACAGAGTAAAATCGGGTAGGGGCGGGTCGGCGTTGTAATCACGGTCTATCAGGTCTTTAACCACATGAGACTCTGGTGCACAATCGGCCACAATTCCTGTTGGGAACCCGCCGTCACTACCGCCAGACGCGGCGAACGTAAAAATTATGATTACTTCAATAAGCAAAACAGATCGCGTTCGTGGAATATAGCATGTACCACTGTCAACATGCCATTTAGGCATGCTGCCATACCTGCATCCACTTTCCATCTGCTGTGCCTGCCTTTTCGGGATATCTACACCACCATGAACGCCATTTTTCAGATTAGACGGCTGTCTACGCGGTCTGTTTCGTGACATCTCACATCAAACATCCTTGCAATTTCATATCTAAACCTTTATCGCTGCATCAATATAAACATGTCGTTGTCATCACCTCACCAAACAATCACCCCATCCAACGCAACCCCGGTATCATCGATGCTACAGAGATGCAACAGTGGCTGCAGGCGGTGAGTTTGTAGCTGGATCACGCTTTGCAGATGCGTTTTGTTAGCACTGATGCGATGAGAGATGAGAGGATCACCGCCCCAATGATTGATGCGTAGACGCCTTCCTGAAATATCCCAAGTTCATATCCTACGGTTGCTGCCACTATGCCCAGACTCAGGCGTGAGTTGAAGATTGTTGCGATGTAGGCTGCTTGTTCGGGAAGGTATCTTTTTGTTGCGATGTAAGTTCCGATATATTTTGATATGAAGCATGTTATTACGAATAATACGATTAAGATGCTATTTTCATAGAGTGCTACAAGGTTTACTGCTGTTCCCACCTTGAAGAAGAAGATTGGTGCAAGGAAGCCGAATGTGATTCCCCTCAGCTTGTCCCATAATTTTATGTGCCCCACAACGACACCGGATGTGATTACGCCAAGAATAAAGGCAAAAAGAACCGTTTCAATTCCGATTGCTTCGCCGGCGATGCCTATACCGAGTATCACGAATAGTATTATCTTGAACTCAAACTCTACTGCGTTACCTTTGTAATGACTGAATATTTTTTTGCCAAGAGAGGGCACAAAATATGAGAATATAGTGAATGTCAGAATGAAGCCGATCGCAAGGGTTGTCAGGTCTGAAAATAATAGGCTTATTGCTATCATGCTCAACAAGTCCACAACCATCGCTGCCGAGAGTATTTTTTTCCCGGTGTCGTCGAGCCGTTCTTTCGATCTCAAGAGCATGGGATATACGATGGCTATCGATGTTGTCGAGAGTGCGATGCCTGCCAGGAGCGCCTGCTCGGATGAGAAGTCCAGAAAGTATAGTGTGATGAGATACACTGCGAGGAATGGGCTCAAGAAGGATACACTTCCTACTACCATGCTGCTTTTTGCGTTCTTTTTTAATACATCAAAGTCTATCTCGAGACCTGCAAAGAACATCAGGGCAAGGATTCCGAAGTCTGCCAGCACGGTGATCACTTCTGCACTACTGAAATTGAAAAAGTTGGCTGCTATAAATCCGGCAACAATCTCGAATATTGCGCTTGTGATCTTTAGTTCTATTGCCACCAGTCCGGCAAAGAGTATCAGTCCGATTGCTATGAAGATCTCGTCCATGTAGATGTTAGTTACTAAAGTATGACCGGTTTAAGAAATGTGGTGCTCCACCTTCACAAAAAGGATTTCCTGACTTTACGCAAGTTGTATGTTCAGACATCTTCCAATCTTCATTTGTTTATTTTTCGTATTTCGTCAAACGTTCTTACGCATATATGACGTTTTGCCGTAGCGACCAACGGGAGCGAGGCATATATGTGTTGTTGTGCAATGGCAGAACACCTCTTCCGGTTTGAGCAGTTCGTAACTCCACCTCCCTTCTACCGGAACACCGGACGTGAAATGGCGGTTTTCTTAATCTTTTCTCTCACTCTTTTCCATCAAATGACGCGCCATTGGTTGGGAATTACCATATTGACGCTCATTCAAGTGCTTGATGTTGGTTTTTCAAGCAGTGTGGGGTCCTGCCACCGCACGCTATTGATTATCTTGGAATATATATAAGTATAATTAGTGCCCCAAATCTGGACTGGTCCCAATATATTTCACATAATCACGCGTCTCGCAGGACCTTCCTTTTAAATCCGCGTGCGTCCAGAATCTCCCGGATCCGCCCCCAGACCACGACCGGAGCCGCATTCATAGCAGAAATATCGGCGCACCCACAGAGAAACATTGCAATCTCAAGCTCAGAGATCATGCACGAGAGCCGGTCGAAGACCGCATCAGCACCCTTCATCGCAGGTGCAACCAGCGGTAGAGCGGTTCCGCATACCGATGCGCCGAGCGCAAGCGACTTTGCAATGTCGAGTCCTGTGCGAACTCCGCCTGTTGCGATGATCGGCACTCCGCAATCCGAGCATTCCACGATGCTCGCCGCCGTTGGTATCCCCCAGTCCCAGAACAATTTCCCTATGTGTGCGGACCTGAAATCTCTGCGCTGAATAGCCCGATAATACTCAACACCAGACCAGCTCGTGCCGCCTGCGCCGCTGACATCGATTGCAGCAACACCAGCCCCCGCAAGCGCTGCCGCAACCTCATGCGAGATGCCTGCGCCAGTCTCCCTCACAATCACAGGAATCTTGGTCGCGTTGCAGACCTCCCTTATCGCGTCCAGGCACCCGCATGCCTGCGTGCAACCCTCTGGCTGCACAGCCTCCTGCAGGAAATTGAGGTGGATTGCGATCGCATCAGCATCGATCATCTCGATTGCACGCTCCACGCCCGCAATTCCGTACTCCGCCAACTGCACAACCCCTATATTGGCGTGAATGAACGAATCGGGGGCGCAGTTGCGCACCACCCGAAACGACTCCTCCTGCTTCGGATCCTCAAGCGCAGCCCGCTGGCTTCCCACACCGATCCCAATTCCGAGCTGGTCCGCTGCAAGCGCAAGCGACTTGTTGATCGCGTATGTGTCGGGGTGCCCCCCTGTCATCGATGCGATCATAATCGGCGCACTCAATCGCCTGTTGAACAGTTCCGTTGTCAGATCGATTGCATCCCTATCGATCTCGGGGAGTGCGCAATGAATAAGATTGATGTCGTCGAACCCGGCTGAGACATGCGCTTCGACTGGTTTGGTGGCGCATATCTGTAGATGCTCGATCTTCCGCTGAGATGTGGTCATCAGTAGAATATTGGCTGTATTGTATTTAATGATGAGTGTGCGGATTATGAGTCTCGATTTAGGGATTCGGGGGGGGGCACGTATCACGTTTGCATTGCACACGAAGTCCTTTTCCAGTTTAGTTGTGGCAAAATAAGGTTCACGATGACTTCATGACTTACCGAGGGGTTTGCCCTTCTGGTTTTGAGTTACGAAAGCGAAGAGTCTGTATTTGATCTTGTTCCATTTGCTCATACCCGGTGAAAAATGGCAGATTCATGTCTCCAGTCCGGTTTCGTCCCCCAATTTCTGCAATTCAACCTTCCACAACCTTGTCCGACTGACTATGACACATCTTTTGAAAACCACAGAATCTGTCAGAATCAGATTCATTCAATCGGCGTCACCTTTCACCCCCGCCTTTACCCACAATCATCTGGCAATCGGGCATATCTGCACGTCCAGCACGACGTTGGACTGATGCGGCGAGTACGATCTGACGATTCGCTCGTCGAGCACCCGTGCAGTCATGCCGCAGGTGTTTGCAGCGTGCTTGATTGTCTCGTGCGCACCTAAAAAGAGGTCGTCCTCCTCCCTGATGTCGTAATAATGGATGATTCCGCCCGGTTTCACGATGTCCATCGCACAGTCAAGAAACTCGTCTGCCGAATGTGGCAGATTCATGATCACGTGGTCTGCAATATGCCACAGACCGTGCGCAACCCCCCGCACGTCACAACAGATGATCTCCATGTTCCCGACTTTGTTCAGCGGCGCATTCCTCTCCAGATACTTGATTGCCACCGGATTCTTGTCGATTGCAACCACCCGTTTGGCTGATTTTGCGATCGGGATTGCGAATGGACCCACTCCCGCAAACATATCGACGACGAGATCGCTGCTTCTGATCTGGTCTGCGATGCGCTTGCGTTCGGTTCCGAGCCGTGGCGTGAAGTAGACGCGTGCAAGATCGATCTCGTAGCGGCAACCGTACTCCTTGTGCACGGTGTGCGTCTTCGGCTCGCCTGCGAGCACGCAAAAATCCCGGATCCTGAACTCACCTTGAACCGGTCCGAGCATCCCGAGAACGGTCGTTATGTTCTTGTGCATCAGAAGAATGGCGTCTGCAATTTCTTTCGCATCAGGGTCCTCTGAATCGATGACCGCAATATCCCCGATCATCTCGTAGGACGGAGTGAATCCAAGGATGTTCTCGAATGTTTGTCGCTCTGTGTACTCGAAGTCCCTCTGCAGGAGTTTTACATCGGAAAATCCATCTTCTGCCAACTCGCCCACATTGATCTCACCTGTGATCGGGAAATACAGGTAATCCCCACCTCTCTGAACCGCTGCATCCCTCTGAAAGACGCCCATCTCAACAAGCGCACCACGAACCGACTCGCCGCGCTCTTTTGGAACCCGTACACACCAGAATCGTCTGCATCTCATATTCAATATCCTGTATTCAGTAACATCTGTTCAGTAGCTTATATCAAGAATCTTCTATCCTATCGGCGTCTCTGCCCAGTCTCGCAAGCACGCAATCAGGGATGTCCACAACAGACACAACCTCGTCGATTACATGTCCGTCGCCCGTCGCAACGACCGAGTTACAGTGCTTCAGATCAAAATCAACGTGTCGGGATGTTCTCGCATCTCCTGAAATCGAATATTCGGGGAGCATTTCGCGGATGTGCCGTGCGAGAACCCCGCTCTTGCTGATCTGAGAATCAAAGAGAAAGATAACGGAGTTTGGTTCGTGTTCGGATATGGTCTCGAGAATCTGTCTGCAGACGCCCATGTCCGGATTTCTGTAATTTCTGAAAACGCCCCTGATGTCCCTTATAAATCCATCATCGCACAAAAATACCGGCTCTCCGGAAACAATGCTTTCTGTTGCGATTATGACATTGTATCCATCGACCACGAGGTCTTTACCACGGATATCAGCGCACGGCATCTTCTTCCTGAATCGGGATTTTGCAATTCCGGGCTCAATTACAACCCGCATCAGTATATGCCGGTTGCGGTCCGCCAGCCTGTAATGATCGCACACGAACCGTATTGCGCCGGTTCTGGGGTACCCCCTGAGTAACAGGTGACGTATGTCCTGCGCCGCACGGTGCATCACAGATTCCGGGTCGGTCATGATTGTTTTATTGATCGGTGTGCGGCACAACGAATGTAACGATTATCCGCTTAATTTCATGATCGCATCGGCGAGATCCCCGCCCGATTCCTCCAGCGCAGCACGCACCGCATCCTCACTTGCTCCGGTCTGCTCGGTTACCAATTGCACATCCTCGTTGGGGATTACCAGCTCCCGCACACGCTCGCGCTCCTGCGGCGTGCCTGTCAACTGGTATGTTGTTACGCCTGACGCAACCATCACCGAGACTGCGGCATCCTCAAAGACGATCTCCGTGTCAGCGGTCCGGATGATTACCTCCTCCACGTCCGGAATCTCGGTTACGCTGATGCCCATCTGCTTCATCATCTGCTTCATCTTTCGTGGGTTCATACCCTTTCCAAGTCCAGGAAACATTATTTCACCTCTCCATGCGGTTATCTGGTTTCAGTTGTGTTTCTGTAGCATATATACACTTTGTTTCCGGGGCATAATCAAAGTATTCAGCGAAATACGCTCAGATTTTGTGGCAGTAGCAAACGTGTTGATTTATGTTAAAATCACAAATCGACGAATGCCGCGTCTCAATCAAGTTGTGGCATAGCATCACAGAGCGGACTGGACATTCCACTGGAACCAGTAGCCAATTGGTAAGCTTATTTATGCTACTACAATAATCGAAAGTTTTAAGTCATGAGTGTATTAGCTACATCTTGCATGTATCACATATCATGCATCATGCATAGAATCACATACAGTAGGAAGACACTATAAGAAGGTATTATACAATGAATATGAATACGATACTGGTTGGAACAACCATGCTACTATTGCTGGCACTGCCCGCTGCAGCATCCGATTTCACGCTCGGCGTCTTCGGAAACGCAAACGAGGACGACACCGTGAACATGCAGGATGTGACGTACACAGAACTGATCATCCTCGAATACAG
>DAWR01000212.1:6511-6690 GCA_002506015.1 Candidatus Methanogasteraceae archaeon UBA261
CAGGACGTGACGCAGATCGAGCTCGTCATTCTGGGAAGAGAGAAGGAGATAACGCTCCTCGATGGTGCGGACCGGGTTGTCACCGCAAAGACGCCCGTGGAGCGGATACTCGTTCCGAATGGTGATTGCGTACCGCTATTGCGTGCGCTTGGTGCGTCTGATAAGATCGTAGGCGTGAG
>DAWR01000212.1:6832-21789 GCA_002506015.1 Candidatus Methanogasteraceae archaeon UBA261
GCAATCCCCGGGGTTGCATGTATCCGAATCGACGGCTACAAACCATCGAGCCAGGCAGAGGATGCGAGAATACTTGGATATCTCCTCGGAAAGACGGATGAGGCAGATGCGTGGATCGATTTCTATGAGGGATTCATGAACCGGGTTTACGACGGGGCTGCGGAGATTCCCATGGACGAGAGGACAACGGTCTTCATTGAATGCTGGAGACCGTACCATACCGCTGCAGGGAGTTCCGGATGGCATGAGAAGGTCGAACTCGCAGGTGGCTACAACATCTTTCACGATCTCACGGTTGACTACCCTGATGTGAGTGAGGAAGACGTGATCGACCGAAACCCTGATGCGATAATCAGAGCTACGAAGGATGAGGGTGGGTATGACTGTGGTGATCTGACCGAGTTGAGTGGTGTCAGAGATGAGGTTATGAATCGCACGGAACTGGCTCATATCTCCGCAGTAGAGAAGGATCGGGTTTTCGTGATCAACAACGACGTCTTCGGCGGAACAGCCCACTTCGTAGGCATGGGATATATTGCAAAGTGGCTATATCCTGACCGTTTCACGGATCTGGATCCGGAAGCGGCTCACCGGGAGTATCTGACAGGGTTTCAGGGGCTTGACGAGAGTCTTGTCGATAACGGTGTCTTTGTGTATCCGCAATCAAAGAGTTAATCTGCAGATTGGTTGGATATCCGCATTAAAACCACCAGTTATTGAGCAGGTATTTGCAGAATGCGTGGGTGGTAACGTCCACGGGAGTCAAGCCTGCAAAACAACGTTGAAAATCAGAAAGTTCGGGTTCTGGATCAACTGTCAGGATATGAACAATGCGAAACGCATTCATAGTCTGTGAAATGCGCAAAAATCTTCATGAGACCGGGCGCTATTATGCAACCCCGATCTCTCTCATCTTGCCACAGTTCACTTCCTGCTGAGCCGCTGTACCATCTTCACAGCAGCCTCGACGGCACGCTTCGCATAATCCACACGCTGGTGAGCCTCCATGCGGGTCATCCCGGGACCTGATATGCCAAGTGTCACAGGTTTGTCGAATTCAAGCGAGATGTCTATGATCTTCCTTGCCGCATGCTGCACCACAATATCATCGTGTCCGGTTGCGCCCTCAATCACGCAGCCGATCGTAACAACGGCATCGATCTCTGTGTCGGATGCGAGTTTCTTGATCGCAAGCGGCATGTCATATACTCCCGGAACCATGATCATCTCAACGACCTCTGCGCCGAGAAATTCGGCGTGCTCCCGCCCGAGCATCTCCATCTGGTACGTCAGGTCCCGATTAAATTCGGATACTACAAAGCCCAATCGAATAGTCATGTGTCAATCTCCATCTGATCTAAATTAAAAAAAGGAATTCGAGAATATCTGCATCGAGGGGATGGATGGCTGAATGAAAACAAACAACCTGTGTTTGACCTCTCGAATTCCATATACCTCTTTTGGAATTGATAATAAATAAGGTTTGTGCATGATCGCTGCCACGATCATATCGTGACGACCATCGTCGCAGCCTCTTTCCACGCCCGCACGAAACCACCGGTCGGAACACCCATGAATGCGTCGATCAGACAGAGGTCGCAGCGACCGATCGTTGCAGCAAGATCGACAAGGTCGCTGTGATACACCAAAAGGTCGCATGAACCGGATGCTGTTGCAACCAGCACCGGCGTATCTGCGATCATCTCGAGTTCTGCGGGATCGGTGTGGATCTCTATCTCTGCCGGGTCGAGACCGAGCGCCGATGCGTTCGCCCTGATATTTATGAGCGTGTTCTTGACTGCGGGAAGGAATGCATCGTTTAATATCACCTCTCGCGCACCTGCAAGAACCGATACAAGCCCTAGCGTTCCTGCACCGCAGCATACGTCCGCGACGCGCCCCTCCAGCTTTCTCTGATAGTAAAGCGATTCGAGCACCGCAATCTTGTCAGACCCGGAACGTGAGAACTCGATATGCGTGTCGGACTGGGTTTTATAGATGCAGAGTTCCCCGAATGCCGATGACACGATATCCGCACGCACGTCGCAGCCAGAGAGCAGATCGTAGGTGTGTGGCGCACTCGCACAATCGCCCCCTGTGTTCAGAATCCCGACTGGCTGATCAGCTCTTCCCTTTCGCTGAATTACTCCTTTTACCTCAGAAACTTCGTTTGTTATCATCTCAGCGGTCTTTTTGTCGATTGCATCCATGATCAGGATCAGCATGTTCCTGCCAAGTCTCGGCGGAAACGGCACCGGGTACCCGATTGCAATCATCGGAGTCCCAACGTCGAAGAGCGTCGCGCAATCGTCGCGCAAACCCTCCCGGATCAGTATGCTGAGCACGTGCGCGATTGCAATGTCGAGACTGCGCTTTTCACATCCCGGGCACCGCATGGTCGCATCATCGATATCTCTAAAGATCGGGTTAAATCGAGCCAATTGATCGAATGGCATCTGCTTGCTGACGCTCATCTCTGGCATGCATGATCGGCATGCGCTGTACATGAAAGGCAGCGATTCGAAGACATCCTCTGAGGGCATAACGCATTCCTCGCTTTCGCACCGCGGGCAGACGATCGTGGCATTCGCAGTATTCGCGGCGTTCATGGCAGCCTCCATAGAATCGCCCTGCATGGCGCGCCGTCGGCGCGATGGACTTTGATCGGGAGGCAGACCAACTGGTACCGCCCCGGTTCGACAGCGCGCAGATCAATGTCCTCCAGTATCAGCGCGCCCGCGCCGAGCAGCGTGCGGTGCACGGGAAAATCCGCATCACCATAGCGCTCAACAGAAAGATAATCGATTCCGACAAGCGAGACCCCCATCTTGAGTAGCCATTGCGCCACCTCGGCTTCGATGTAGACAAAGTCCTCGTAGAACCGTTCACGTGAGAGGTCGCTGTTTCTGGTCTTGAACAGGATTGCCTGCCCCTTTCCGGGCTCGATTGGATAGTCGTCCAGCTCCGCCATTGTGACAGCCACGTGCGACTCGATCGCAACCACATCGCAATCGAGAATGAACCGCTCGACCGGAACCTCATCGATTGATTCGCGCATTCCGAAGAAGTGCAGCGGTGCATCGATATGCGTTCCTGAGTGGCTGCTCATCACCAGTTCGGAGAGTGTACAACCGTCTGAAAACGCAGGCGAAGCCAGAAAGTCAGTGTCGCCAGGGAAATTGACCGTGTCCAGTCCAAGGGTGCGAGTGATGTCGATCATCGTGTCTCTCATGGCTCTCATGAAGGGTATATGTGACCTGATCGGGTATATGTGTATTAACGCAGATTGAACCCAACTCGCATCATCACTGAATTATACAATGGATCATGCGGAAGGTTTAAATAGTACCGCATTGTAGTAATCTGCATGCGGGCGGGTTTCTAAAACCTCTTTTTTAACCACACTAACCCCCACTCCCCACTCCCCACACTCCCGCTCGCATAACCCCTTCATACTAAGTTGGTGATTCACGGGTACGTGTGTGAAATGACACCATCTTTAGAAATCAGTAAGAACCAACCTTATGTGTAGGTCACATCTCTGAATTCGAATCGGCATTTTCGTACGTACTTGATGTTGTGTGGATATTCACACATCGAACATGAGATTGCACAAGATTGACACAGAAATCTTGTGAAACTTTGTATGCTCTTGTGGTTCCTACCATGGTATTGAGCACATCCCCATCTATAAAGCAAAGTCGTTGGCAGCGGCATGGGATAAAAGTCTACCCTGTATTGCAGCAATATTTATATGTTAGACCGCCATAGCACGTTACACATGGGAAATATTCGACCGTCGTATATCAAAAAGATCGCATTCGAGCTGATTGCAAAGCGCGGGTACGCATTCGGGACCGATTTCGAGGTTAACAAGGCACAAGTCTCTGAACACACCGACATCACCAGCAAAACCGTACGAAATCGGGTCGCTGGCTATATCACGCGCAGAAACGTGATTGCGAAACGTGCACAGATATTATAGGTGGTACTTATGGACTTCAGAGGCGCTATGCCTGCGTTGATAACTCCGTTCACGCCGGATAACCTGATCGATGAAGCCGGTTTTCGGGAGAACATCGGATATGTAATCGAAAACGGAGTCTCTGGACTCGTTCCGTGTGGCACCACAGGCGAATCAGCCACGATGACGATCGATGAGCACAAGCAACTGATCAACATCGCAGTTGACGCCTCCACAGTCCCGGTAATTTCCGGAACCGGATCGAACAACACAGAAGAGGCGATCGAACTCACAAGGCATGCGGCAGATGCTGGCGTTGACGCGGTACTGCTGATCACGCCATACTACAACAAGCCGAATAGAAATGGGATCATCGCGCACTTCGACGCGATCACCAGTGCCGCTGACATACCGGTGATAATGTACAACATCAAGTCCAGAACAGGAATCAACCTTGATTATGGGTTGATGGCGGAGCTTGCAGAGAATCCATCGATTATCGGCGTCAAAGAGGCGAGCGGTGATCTGGAGCAGGTGTCACACATCATCGAACTGACTCAGGACTCGGAATTCATAGTGATATCGGGCGATGACTCTCTGACGCTGCCGATCATGTCGCTCGGAGGCGTTGGCGTAATCTCGGTCATCGCAAACATCGTTCCCGAAGCGACTGCCCACCTTGCAGACGCGATACTGAAGAAGGACTATGACAATGCGAGACGCCTCCATTACCAGCTTGCACCGCTTGTGCGAGCGATGTTTATCGAGACAAATCCGATACCTGTGAAGACCGCTGCAAACATGATCGGTATTGCAGCCGGACATCTGAGACTTCCGCTCGCACCAATGGGCACACAGAACGAGCAGAAACTGAAAAACGCGCTGATCGCTGCCGGATTGCTCAGCTAATCACTCATTAACAATTACTCCACAACACGTCTGAACTTTTCTTCCTCGCCAAGCGGAATCGTTGCATCGACGCCGACTTTTGTGGTCGTTCCATCAGGTGCGCAGATCGGATCGAGTGAACTTCCGCGCACATTCTTGATCACCAGCAGATCTCTGTTGGCGAGCACTCTTGTTGCAATCGCGAACTCAACATCGTTCGGATCGTAGATATCGATGTCAGGATCGACCACGACCACGTTCTTGAGGCTCGGATGCGCTGCAAACGCAGCGAGTATTGCGTTCTTCGGATCACCTTCTGTTTGCTTTTTGATCTGCACCACGGAATTGAGGTAGCAGCACCCGCCATCCGTCATAACAACATTTCTCACATCCGCAACTCCGCCGACTGCGCTGAATATCCTCGGTTCATACGGAACACCCATCAGAAGTTTATGTTCCCTGCCGGACGGTATGATTGCGTGATATATCGGATCCTCGCGGTGGGAAATCTTCGTAATCTCAATCACCGGCTCGTTTCGCACCTTGTCGTATGTTCCGGTGATGTCCACGAACGGACCTTCCGGTGCAGTCTCGTCCCCGATGTAACCCTCGAGCACGATCTCGCAGTGTGGTACTCTTATTCCGTTTTCGCACTCGAAGACCTCGAGTGGTTCTCCGATCAGCGCGGACGCATACTCTAGTTCCATTCCCTCAGGAACGCGTGTAGAGACTGCAAAGATAACTCTCGGATCGAGTCCGATCGCAATCGCAACAGGGAGCGTCTCTCCTCGCTCCAGCGCTTTTTTGTGCATGAGGTATGTGTGCCGCGGGGCAACGAGTCTTGCTGCGAGCCGGTCCTTGCCCACAACCATCATCCGGTGGATGGACGCGTTCGTTATTCCATCCATCTCGGTTATCACGACGCCCGCGGTTATATATGGTGCAGGATCTTCCTTGAAATATGTGAGAATCGGCAACTTTGAAAGATCTGGCTTCTCTGTAATTTCTTTTGTGGGAGAGTCGTTCACGAGTTTCACCTCCCCTGTAACTCCTGTTGATGCGAGATACTTCACTAAACCGTCCCTTGTGGTGTGCAACGCTGTGCAGAGGGCGCCTCTGGATGATAGAACGTTCGCAGCGACGCGATGACCGTTGATGTCATGGAATAGAATTGGTCTGTTCTGCCCGGCGATTCTCGTAACATCGTATTTTTGGGATACCGGTTCCTGAACTTCAGTTAACTGGTTATCGGTTAGTAGCTGGTCTATTATGCTTCTGAATGACATCTATTACCCTCCGCCAATATTGATCTGTGATGTGATACTCTTTTCTGTGCTATGGGCTGGATAAAAAAACGTGGTGTATGTGTTATCTGAGGCGAAAAAAACCACGAGATCAACACAGAAATCTTGTGAAGATGGCTGTGCCGCTGCTTCGCAGACTGTGTAACCTCATGGTTAGCTAAACACGTACATGTAGGCAGATGACACGCATCAAGGACCCACGATCTCGCGCAACCGATCAACCGAAATCTTCTCCGGCTTCGTCACCTGCTCTGGCTCGTATGGCAGTGGGAGTTTTGCAATAGCGTTGCTGATTGCCGGAAGCAGCTTAAACTCCTTATTGATCGAGTAAAAACCGGGACGTGCACCTCCGCCACGATCCGCACGGCATCTTCTCGGGTCTCCCGGAACAAAACCCCGCTCCTTGATGAACGCGCCCGGATCGATCTTCCTGATGGTATTGACGAGCGCCCGAACGATGGACTCTTCTCCATATATGAGCATTCCGAAGCACGTCTCCTTGATTGTAACATCAGCGTGCAGCTCGTAGATCATCAGATGCATCTCGCTCGGAAGTTCGGATGATAGTACAACCAGTCTGGTTATTTTGCCCAAGGTTCACACCTCCGTCACATAGACGACATCTCCATCCCCGATCTTGTCCAGTTTCTCGAGATCGACGACCTTGCCTATGATATTCGTGTACGCGAATTTCTCGCCGGACGGACCATATCGCGTATCATCAGTGAGCTTCACGCCGATCATCTGGGCGTATTTTGCAGCCTGATTGGTAACCCCGATCTCGCCGGCTGATACTTTGTCGGATGGCATGTTCTCAGGCATAATCTCTTTCTTTACCTCGGGCACCTTGAATAGTCTGGTACCCTCGTACGCTGCAAAGACCGGAAGCACGCCAACAGGCGATTTGAGAAGTCCGAGGGCATGCCTGAAGAAACCGATCGTAGTCGGAGCGATATCGTCATAGAGTTTGATTTTTATGAGATTCTTCTCAGAGACGCCGCGTACAGTAACCTCCCCTGCCCCCACAATCTGTATTGTGGTCTCAGGAGTCTGCTGCACGACCATGTCATTGTCCTCGACCTCTCCGTAGCGACGCATGGTTATGCCGCGAGTTGCGAGCTCTTCTTCTGCGGCTTTGAGCGTTTTTCCGAGCAGCATGATCCGCACTGGATTGATATCCAGCGCAATCTCCTGATCTTTCTCCACGAGCTGGATCAACTCCATGCCGCGCGTCACCATGCCAACCACCGAATGGCTCGGAGATGAGGTCTTGTCGAGTTTGGATATGTATACTCGACCCACTCCGGCACCACTTGCTCTAACCGACACTACCCCTGCCATTCTCGGCTCTTTCCGCTCGAAGATACACTCCTCTCCCTGCAGTGATTCCTTGGATGCAAACGAATGTGAGATAGTACTAAATGCAAGTTTGTTATCCTCTGCCGCCGCTAAAAAGTGTTCTGCGCCATAAGGGGTGTCTGACGAGAGTTCAATTACGGAATGTGTGAATATGCGCATTCCTGGCTCGATTTTGGTCGAGAGATCCGATGTCACGATCTTGTTTATAACGGTCTCCCACCGCTCGACCGGAGTAACCCCTGTGATCGAATCGCCTGTTGTGAGTGAGTCGACCACGCCTCGCCCGCTCACGACCCTACCGATGACGCCACCATCTGCTGGTGCTCCGTGCACCGCGGTGTGCATCTGCTTCGAGAGTATGAGATACGTGTGGCTGGAATCATAGCCGCCTGTGCCGAGTAGTACGTCCCAGCGCGTGTATTCATGGTCGCGGTGGGACGGGACGACCGTAGTTTTAAACGGGCCGAATGCGAGCGCCTCCCTTCCAACCCATCTGATTCCGGAATCTGCGATCTTCGGTTGCGCATCCCGCCAGACATCCTGATACGCTGACAGCTCAATCCCGATATCGCCTTTTGTCGTACTGACTATATACTCTGCAGTCGCCTCTCGCGACTCCGCAACCCCCTTGATGATTGCGATTGTGGTTCCCCTGTATGGAAACTCCGCGTCCTCAACCACATCTGCGAGCGTGAAATTATCAGGCACGGTGATGGGTTTGTTATCGAGTTCGATCTCAACCATAGATTTATTCTCACTTATGGATTATGATCAATCATACATCTCGCCGCGTTCGCCCTCATCGAGTTTTGTGACCACGGTAGTCACGTCACCGATCTCAATCAGCTTACCGTTTCGCATAAGCGCTGCACGATCACAGACATCCTCAACAAAGTCCATGTCATGCGACACGATTATGAAGGTCTCGCCAAGCTCCTCTCTCGCCTCAAGGATCGATTTTGTCACATCTACCCGGGTTACCGGGTCCATGGTTCCGGTCGGTTCATCGAGTATGATGATCCTCGGCTCCTTGATCAGTACCTGCGCCAGAGCAACACGGTGCGATTCACCAACGCTCAGTTCGTCAGGCATCTTGTCAAGAACCTCGCGGGCTCTCTCTTCGTTGAAACCAGCTGTTTTCAGAACCATAATCGCCTTACGCTCACCCAGTTCTCCAGGGAGCTCCAGTCCTATCGACTCAGTCAGGTTATCGAGCACATTCCTGTGCGGGTAGAGCGAATACTCCTGGTGCAGCAGCCCTATGTGTTTCACTGCCCGTCCAGCCAGTTCGGCACCTCGTTCGGTCAGATCGATCCAATCATCGCCAATTCTGATATCGACATTGCCTGCTGTTGCGTTCACCGAGCCATTGAGAATCTTTGATGCCGTTGTCTTTCCTGCGCCGCTGACACCGACGAGACCGAATATCTCACCCTCATTCACCTCGAATGAGACGTTGTCCACGGCACGCACAACACCACGGTCGACCGATATGTAGGTCTTCTTCATGTCATTGACCTTGATTATCGGCTCTCCGATCTCGGCATTGAAGGAACCGACGGTTCCGACCATGCTCATGAACCGCTCAACAACCTCCTTCGGATCGCCCTGTTCAATGATCTCACCTTCCTCGAGAAGAATTGCTCGATCAGCCAGTTCTTCTATGACGCCTGACCAGTGCGAGGTGATCGCAAGTGTCATGCCATACTCCTCCTTCGCATGTGTGATGCTATCGTGCACGGCGTCAGCGGTCCTTCTGTCCAGTGTTCCTGTGGGCTCATCAGCAAGGAGCACCATCGGAGCCTTGGCAAGCTGCCGTGCAAGCACGACGCGCTGTTTCTCGCCGCCACTGAGTTCTCGTGCAACATGCATCATCCTGTGCGAGAGATTCACCTGCTCGATTAAATCGGCAGCCTCATCGATGGCGTCCGTTGCCGGGCGACCGATCTCGACGAGCGCGTTGATCACGTTTGTTATCACACGTTCGTCTCCGTACAGTGCAAAGGTGCGCTGGAGCATGATCGCAATCCGGCTCGCAATACTTCTGCGCAACGGACTATACTTGTCAAGCGATACAAAATCAGCGTCCATCGGTGTGAGTTTGGTACCGCACTTCGGACACGAAACACCCACCTTGCTCGGCGGTTCGACATACGCACAGTTCTCACAGTACGCAACGTGATAAATGACCTCTCCGGAACTGGTTTCGTGCTCCTTGATACCCCGGAGAAGGTGCATCAGCACAGTCTTTCCGGCGGCACTACGCCCGAGGATTCCAATACACTCACCTTCTTCTATCGTCAAATTGATATTTTTTAGAACCTTCGTGCCCTTAAATTCCATGTTCAGGTTCTTGATGTCTATCAGGGCTGTCATATACATCCTCCTATACTTCAGCAAGTGGAAATACTGTTGATCCGATTTGCTTACAAACCACTACATCAATTGTAGTATATTAATCTTTCACACACTTGATGCACCTGCAGCGTAATATGGCTTTCGCAGGGCAACTGCCCTCTCGAGCAACGCGTGCATCTCTTCCTCGGATGCGTTCGATATGTCCACGAGACCGTTGTTACTGAGCAGACACCCTTTTAATTTTCCATCAGAGGTCACGCGCAGCCGATTACAGTGTGCACAGAACTCAGAGTTGTCGATTGGTTGCACCAGTTCGACTTCTGCCCCGTTGATCATGTATTTTTTACGTCGGTGCATGTCTCGCGTGATGATTTTGGATGCGCGTGCGCGCAGTGCGCGCTCGATTGCGCCCATATCGACATCGGCACCGCCAGTGCCCCTGTCAGGCTTCATCAGTTCGATGATCTGGAGTATGACGTCCCCGGACTCCCGTGCAAAATCTGCCAGATTCCATATCTCATCAACGTTCGTACCACTCAGTAGCACCATATTCAGCTTGACTGGCGTGAGCTCCGCATCCACAGCAGCAGCGACGCCGTCCAGCACCGAATCCAGCATATCGTGCCCGGTGATACTCTGGTATCGATTATGGTGTAGTGTGTCAAGCGATATGTTCACGCGATTCAAGCCCGCGTCTGCGAGATCGTGGGCACACTTATCCAGAAGCGTTCCGTTGGTCGTTGCCGAGATATCATCGAGCATGGGGACGTTGCTTATGATCTCTGCAAAATCATCGCGCATGAGCGGTTCACCTCCTGTGAACTTGAGTTTACGCACGCCGTGTGCGGTTGCGGCACGCACAAGTGATCCAATGGTCTCAATTGTAATCTCGTTCTCCGCGTGCGTGTGCGCGGGTACCAACTCCCCCTCGTGGTGGCAGTAGATGCAGTTCAGGTTACACCGCTGAGTTACGGATATGCGCAGGCTTCGTATCCTGCGGTTGTACGAGTCGATTAGTGGGGGGTACCTTTGCATAGCAGTCATCACTCGCTAATCAACCAATATCTTTTTGATTGTGTCCATGCTGATACATCTCAATGAGTTCTGTCAATGTCGAGTGGTCTGAGAAGTACAGACCGAAATTGCTCTCTGAGATCGTGGGGAACGCCAAACCGGTAAGCGAACTCTCTGCATGGGCAAAAGGGTGGCAGCAGGGCACGCCGAGCAAGAGGGCAGCGATCCTCTATGGCAAGCCTGGAATCGGCAAGACGACAGCGGCGCATGCGCTTGCGCGCGATCTTGGCTGGGATTTGATCGAGCTGAATGCGAGCGACCAGCGAACAGCGGCATCGATTCAGAAGGTTGCCGGATTAGCCTCCACGACATCAGCGCTATGCGGCGGCATCAGGCTGATCGTGCTCGACGAGGCGGACAACATTCATGGCACTGCTGACAGAGGCGGGGCGCAGGCGCTTGCTAAAATAATCAAGAATACATCGCAACCGATTCTTCTGACTGCAAACGACTTGTACGGGGTGTCCCAGGGGATCAAGAGTCTGTGCGTCCAGATACCTTTCCGTTCGTTGCAGAGTAGATCAATAGCAACAGCACTCAGGAAGCTATGCAGTAACGAGGGGATCGCATGCGAACCGGATGCTCTTATAAAGATTGCAGAGGGCGCGCACGGCGATATCAGAAGCGCGATCAATGACCTGCAGGCAGTAGCAGAGGGGAAAAGCGAACTGCACGTCGCAGATGTGGTAATTTCGTCAAGAGACCCACGAGATACGATATTTGATGTTCTGAAGAAGATATTCCGCGGAAAGAACATCAAAGAGGCGTTGGATGCGACTTATAACATAGATGAGACTCCTGACAGCCTTATCGCGTGGGTCGATGAGAACCTGCCTACCCAGTACCGTGGCGATGATGTGGTATATGCAATGCATGCACTCTCACGCGCCGACCTGTTTCTTGGCAGGGTCCAGCGGCGCCAGAACTACCGGATGTGGCGGTATGCGGGTGCGATGATGACAACGGGCGTTGTGGTCGCAAGGTCCCGCGAATACCAGGGCGCGCGGTTCATGCCGCCCTCACGATGGCGCATGCTCAGGAGCACCAGAACCAGCCGCCAGACTATAGATGCGATATCTGGAAAAATCGGAGGTATGTGCCAGGTTTCCCAGAGCTATGCGCGTCTGAACCTTCTTCCTTTTGTAAGAATCCTGTTTGCGGATCGCAACTATGCGGTACGCCTTGCCGCGGTGATGAATCTCGATTCCGATGAGATCGCGCATATACTCGGAAGCACTAAGGGTACCAATAAAGTCAAGACAATTTATCAGGATGCACAGGAATCGATCGAATCCGGGATATCAGCGGATATCGAGTTATTTGGTAAATTCAGCGGCAGTGAGGCGGATGTGCAAGTAGAGGTGCCTGTTCCAACGAAAAAGCCAGAAAAAGAGCCGGAGACGCGTGAGAAAAAGCCGCAGACATCACTCTTTGATTTTTAATCTTTTCTTTGTAATAGCAGTCTTTCAGAGATGCAAAGCGTCTGTAATCCCTGCATTTTTTTATACCTACGTACTGAGGAACTGTAGATGACGCGAATGGCTCAAATAATTCTAATTATTATATACTTTTGTACTGGCGTATATCTATGACGATTCGACATCAAAAACTGTTTCAGATCATCAGATAGTTAACTTTTTATACCCAACAGCGTTCGTGTGGTATGCGCGGAACATCCGCGAACGACACATCTGCCCCATTGAGTGTATGCGATACTGCACAATCCGGGGCTGATATAGGAGGTATAGCTTATCAATGCGGACGACAATCTGCCCACCCCCGCATCAATCAGCACAAGACTACGCTGCATAACCCGCGATGCACGGACGAGGCTACTAGCCATCACCATGCTACTGACAATCTACGTGGTGCTCGCCTCAATCGGATGCAGCCCAATGGCTGTCGCTACACATGAAGGACTGAACGTAATCGGCGTGGACTCACAGATCGCGGGTGCAACTGTCGCAGGCAGGGTGACCTATTGCCATATATTCCTGCTCATTGACGGCAAAGCTTATGAGCCACGATATCTCGGCATGTACCGACAGCCAAATATCGACTATGACCACCCCTATTTCATATACGCGTCCACAGCGGATTATCTGAACGCGGGGTACACGTTATTTCCATCATCCGGATTGGTTGCAGTCGCTATCAAGGAAACGCTGGGCATGACGTGAGACTCGGCGGGGGGTCGTTTCGGTTCACTGTGTACTATCTGTACTCACCCACTATTGTATGGATATCCGTATACAATACCACGAGATTTCACGAGATCAAGACAGAAATCTTGCGGATATGACTGGGTCGCTGTTTCGCAGACTGTGTAAATCGCGTGGTTCCTACCACACGTTATTGAGCAGGTGCTAATAGTCATGAAGAGTCCGGGTCAGAGTCACAATCACCGACCCGTAAAACACGCGCCCGCACCGAGCGGGACCACCTGCCCGTGAACCTGATCCCCCTCGACGACCAGTTCCATTACTGATCGATCAGCAAGCCTCGGAACAGTTGGGCTGCCCGGGCATGCGATCAGCACATCAGACTTCTCGATAAACGGGGTGTGCACATGCCCGACAATCATCACATCTACTGCGAGCTCCTTTGCAAGATACCATAGCCCGGTGGTCCCGTCCAGGGACAACTGCCCGTCATGAACGACCCCAATTGTGATATCACTCACATCGAATGTAATTCGCTCAGGAAGACGCATTTTAAGCTCTGTGCAGTCGGAATTGCCATGAACCGCGTGAATATCGTTTATGCCCGCCAGATACTCGTAGCACGCAACCGATGTAAAATCTCCCGCATGCACGAGCATATCCGCATTTTTGAGCATGGGAATCAGGTTCTCTGGCAGCCTGTGGTCGTGTGTGTCCGAGATTACGAGGATGCGGGTGCGGGTCATTGTCATGTAGTCAGATGTCCGACTAATATTAAGATGCTGGTATGTGTTTGGCTGAGGCGAAAAACCACGATATTTCACGAGATCAACACAAGATACTGGTTGGGTTTGCATTTTATATCTTACCACCTCATACTTTCTCGTGGAAATCTGTGCAATCCCGTGTTTAGATAGACACGTACGGATGCTGCGAAGGGGCTGTAAAGATGACGATACGGAAGATAAAGCTGATCAAGATCGGTACGCTTGCATTCGAGTCGTTTGAGATACCCGACCCGAGGGTGAGAGCCATGAAATACTTCTGCGGGATCGGCGCGGGATCAAACGTAGTATACATAGAGACGGACGACAGAAAGATTCTCGTTGACACGGGCTTTGACTATGAGGAGAACTCTGCCGAAGAAAACAGGAAACGAAACCGAAGACGCCTGATAAACGCACTGGACGATCACGGACTCCGCCCTGAAGACATCGATTCCGTCTTCATCACGCACTGGCATGGCGATCACTTCGGAAATCTGGATCTCTTTGATGGGGCTGAGATTCTGGCGCTCCGATCGCGTAAGGGGCTCGCATTCGAGTGCCAGGAGATCGGCGACCTGGAGGACATAACAGAGGGGGTCATGGTGATGGCAACGCCGGGACACACCAGAGACCACGCATCGCTTGTTCTCTTGCCAGACGAGATCACACAGCAGATGAGGGGTGTGTTTGGCGAATGGGCGGTCAAAATTGAAGATCCCTGCATCGTCGTTGCAGGGGATGCCATTGTGTCACAGTCCTACTATCTGGAGGAAAAGTTCTGGGATTACAACGCTGATTTCTTTTCTATTGAGCAATCCCGCAGAAGCCAGCAAGCGATAACCGAAATTGCTGACTACATCATTCCGGGGCATGGAACAATCTTTCAGAACATCCGTAAACCTGTGCCGTAACAGAGAAGAAAAGGGAGGGGACGTTGCCCGCGCCCCATAATCAAAACTGCGCCGAAGGTGTCAAGAATCCGCAGTGAAGGAGAGGCGCAACCGGGCATCATTCCAACGACGTATCCACTTCAAAAAGTATGGTGAGACTCATCTTCAGTCTTTCTGGAAGATATACCTAA
>DAWR01000212.1:21816-29564 GCA_002506015.1 Candidatus Methanogasteraceae archaeon UBA261
CACAAATTAACACGAATTTCACTGATTTAAGGCAACATCTGCATAAATGTATGAAATCTGCATTTACGACAATTATCATAAATCACCGATTTTTTAGATAGTGCCTCGGTTACCGCTTAATTTGAAGCGGATATCCAAAATATTTAAATCGATCTCGCCCCCATCATCATCAGATGCGGAATGCCTGTCAAAGAGAATGCGGAGAATGCGATGAGTGAGTCGAGCGAGATCGTAGTGGTTTCGAAGAAGGAGCTGGACGAGAAGGACGAGTTAATTGCATCGCTGAAAGCTAAAGCCGAGAAGATGAAATCCGACTTCGCACGATATAAAGATCGGACGCAGAATGAAGAAGAGGCGATACGAAGGAAAACATCCGGCGAATTAGCCAGGCAATTGCTCAACGTCGCTGATACGCTCGAACGTGCAATATACAGCTATGGCAGAGGAGATGGGGCGGGAGATAGAGATGGGGATGTGGATGTGGGTGAATGGGGCTGCGAGGTCGTGGACCGGATGGCAGAGGGGACGCGGAGCAACATGGAGATGACCTACAACCAGTTGCTGGACGCATCAGGGATAACTCCGATTGTGCCATCAGTAGGCGAACGTTTCAACGATGAACTGCACACAGCAATAGAGGTTACGCATGACCCTCTTCTTCCTGACAAGACTATTCTGTCCCTTGTGCGAAATGGGTATATGCTGAAAGGCGAGCTGATCAGACCGGCTGAGGTAATAATCTCCAAGGGCGGCGGCGAACCTGCGAAAGAAGAGGTGAAAACTATAGAAGAGAAGCCTAAAACGATGGTATCGAGATTTCTGAGGCGTTTTGGAAAAGGGTCGCTCGAACAGGAGTTAATAGAGCTAAAGGAGCGGGAACAGAAGCTGGAGGAACGAGCACGCGAATTGGTCCAAAACGAGGAAACGCTCCGGAATTCAGTTAAAGAACTCGATCTGCGAGAGAAAGAATTCAAAAAAAGGGACGAAGAGTGGACAAAAAGAAAAGAAGAGGCAGAACCCGCGGTTATTGGACTTGAGCAACGTAAAGAGGCGTTGGCAGCCGAGACAGAAGAATCGAAGAGGCAATTATCTGCCATCAATGAGAATTATGCTGAAATGAGTGTTAAAAAGGATAAGATTGTTGTCGAGAGTATTGCACTGAGCAAGTATAACAAAGAGCTGTCAGAAGAGCGAGAAAAGCTATCAAACGAGATAAGCGAGATTGCGGGGGAAAAGGAAGCATTGAATTATGAATTGACGACCATGGATGAAAAAAGGGCATGGAATATCGAGGAACAATCAAGAATAGAGCAGAAGATAGCAGAGCGCGGTGACGAGTTGTCCATGGTAGACAGGGAGTTACAAGAGGCAAAGAGACTGGTAGATGCGGAATCAGAGGAGATTCGCGGGCTTGTGCAACGCAGAGAAGTACTGGCAGGTGAGATCGAAGAAGCAGAGAGAGAGCTAAAGCTTGCTCGCGAGAATCTGGATGAACTGAGGGCTACAAAGGATAAAGTGGCAATCGAGAGCCTCGCACTGAGCAGGTACAACACAGAACTGTTAGAAGAGCGGGAAAAACTGCTGCATAAGCTTGAGAGTGCCGGGGCGGGCGCGGGAGAAGAAACGGTGATTGACAGAGAGGAGGGTGGGGAAGATGACACAGAAGAAGAAAAGAGCAAAAAATCCCCATTTACAGTATCTACGGAATTCTGGGTTTGACAACAGGTGAATAGAAAATGCAAAGAGAAGTGATCGGAATTGATTTTGGCACGACCAACTCGGGAGCGGCGTTCATCGAATTCGACGAGCCAACAATCATAGAGAACAGCGAAAACGAGCGTGTTACGCCGTCTGTTGTGTATTTTAAGGATGCAAAAGACGTAGTGATAGGAAGTGCTGCAAAGCGCAACATCATAGCGAACCCTGATCGAACTGTTGCGTCGATCAAGAGGCACATGGGCACCGACCATACGGTGCGGATCGGCAATGAGTCGTATCCGCCGGAGTATGTGGCAGCCCACATCATCAAGAAACTTGTTTCCGATGCTGAGACGCGGATCGGAACCCCCATTACTGACGTCATAATAACGGTGCCTGCATATTTCATGGACTCGCAGCGGCAGGCGGTCAAGGATGCAGGCGAGATTGCGGGCTTGAACGTGCGCGGGATATTGAATGAGCCAACAGCCGCCGCACTGGCGTTCGGGTTTCAGGAGGACGATGAGCGGAAAATCCTTGTCTACGACTTTGGAGGTGGCACGTTCGATGTCTCAGTCCTCACCATCGGCGGCGGGTTCTTTGATGTCGATGCAACGAGTGGGGACAACCACCTTGGCGGCGACGACATCGATTCCCGGCTCGAGGAGTTTATCGTCGATAAGATAAAGGAAAAGCATAAAATAGACCTTAAAAAGAAGAAGGGTGGGAACAGGGCATTGCTTCAGTCGCTCAGGGAAGAAGTTGAGCGCGTGAAGATAGAACTGTCAGATAAGGAACGCGCGACCGTCAATTTACCATACCTGAGCAAGAGCGGGCGGGGTACGCCAATTGCGTTCAGTTACACACTCACAAGGCAGGAATTTAACGAACTCATCTATGATTTCATTGAACGGACAAGAAAGCCGATGCAACAGGCATTGGACGATGCTGCGCTCGCAACAGATGAGATTGATGATATACTTCTGGTCGGCGGAACCACGTATATACCTGCTGTGCAGGAGTTTGTGCGCGACTTCTTTGACAAAGAACCGGAGCACCGGATCGATCCGATCGAGGTAGTCGCACTCGGAGCCGCGGTTGCCACCCTGAATGACGATATGGGGGAGAAGGAGAAATCCGAAAAGATAAGGCGACCTGTAGAGATAAGCGACGTAATCTCCCGTTCCATCGGAGTTTCAATCGCAGACGGGACTGTTTCAAAGATCATCACAAGGAATACAAAGATCCCGATCCTGCAGACGAAACCATTTACGAATGCAGGAGCTTATGCGGACGAGGTGATAATCGAGGTGTATCAGGGAGAAAGCCTGTATCCGGAAGATGGAGGCTATCTTGGCGAGTTCTGGATCGATATAGAGCCAAAACCCGTAGGTGAATCAAGGATCGATGTTACTTTCGAAATTGGAGAGGAGTTTGGTATTCTGCACGTGACTGCGAAGGATCACGACTCAGGCAATGAGCGGACCGTGAAGATGGAGGCTGTCGGCAGGCTTACGACGGGGGAAAAGAACAAGTGGATGCGAAAGATGCTGAAGACACACGCAATAGAGGTGATGGTTGAAAATATGGATACACGGGATATCCTGAACTGTCATCTCAACCCGAGTGTATCTATCGGAGATGTGAGGAAGGATCTTATGAACAAAGGCATCTTGAGCGAAGGGATGGGCATCTTCTACGATGATTATGAGCTTGACGATGAAACTCTGGTCAGAGGTGCGGGTATAGTGGACGGTTCGACACTGGAGTTGAGATGAACGATTTTTTCACAAAAAATCGAGTAAAAATTGCCCATCGGGTGGGGTTGGCTATATACTTTTTCGTAAATGAAAATGGTGCGTAGAATGACTGGACGTTAAGTGCATATTACCATGAAAAAAAGAGAAAAACCGAAAGCGAAGAAGACTGCGAAAACCGAAGTCTCAGAGGAGAAGCGGGCTTATGACGAATGGATGCAGCTCTTCGCATGTGACGACCCTCTCTGGAAACTCCCGAAACGGTACGTGGACTTCCTGAGATTGATGGGGCATGGAAAAAAATTTGCGGAATTTGAAAAACGCTATCCGGACTGTATAGATAACCTAATGTCAGGAGTCCCAACCTACTATTGCGTACTCTGTGTCTCAAAGAATGATCCACCGGATATGATCAAGAAGGCGTATCAACGAAAGAAAGTGCCAACAACGTATCCTGATAGTGTACTCGAGAGAGCCTGCGAGATGTTGAGCGACAGACGAAAGCGTTCCGACTACGAGGAAATTTTACGTCTTTTCTTAAAGATCATGCAGGGATACACTGCAAAAGAGAAGCGGGAACTGACAGAAGAGCACAGTGAATGGATAGAAGACGAGAGAGAGCGTGCTACAGAGTATTATCTCTCAAAGAATCGCAGCGCATGGTTTAATCTCTGCTATATAGGCGCACCTACATTCTACGAGCTTCTCGGCGTGGACAGAGCGAAATTAAAGGAAGGGGAAGAAGTAAAATGTGAAAATAATGGCGTGGATAAGAGATTGGCAGAAGAGGTCTGCAGAATACTGAACAATCCACAACTGAAGTTCGAATACGATTCTGTGCTCGGCATGGTGGGGGAAATTTTACCTGACGACTATCGGGCGGAGGTTAAAAGCGGAAAAACGACGTGGGACGGAGATGATATTGGGTATCTGGTGGCACTCAGACACTACAATGATGTGGCGAAGTATGACCGGATCTGGAATCTACACGAGGATTGGGGTGAATACCTGGGTGATAGAACATTTTATGATGTGCTAACCATTGACAGGGCTTTGGTTCCGGAGGATAAGCGAGAGGCAGAGGGATTTATCAGGCACGTATACCGGAGTATGAAACGGACTCCGGAAGTCAATCTTGCCTACAGCGTTTTAAAGAATTTTAGGGAGAGGGGGGATTATGATTGGCTATTGAAGAACCAGAAATTGGTGGATATTCTGATCAAGATCGGTGCGGGCGAGATGGATGATAAAACGAGAGATGAGCTGATAGCAATTATGGATGCGCTCGGAGGGTAACTGTCTGGTGTGCTTTGCGGTTGCGGATAATGCGATAATCCGAAAACGAATCGTGGAATTTGTGTTATATATTTTGTTTAAGATCAGTAATAGTAGAACACGTTTGAGACGCATGCGCACGGATTGTACAACTATCCCTCATGATAGTGAATAGCACAGAATTTTTGATTTCTTGAGTGTGAACTCCGATGTTCGGTGGCAGGTCGTGAAATCCATGACGCCGCCACAAATCGCATCGTGGGTCAATCATTATACTTTGACTTTTCACATCTCAAACCGAAATCTATTTATGCCAGTTCTTTCATGGACACCATGATTCACCAGATGCGATGGTGACTCAAAAGGAGGTAGACCGAAATGCGAAAATGTGCGATACTAACAATGCTGCTATTCATTGCAGTGATTGGCTTGGCGGTGCCTGCATTGGCAGCGACGACAGAGGTGAACATAACAAAGTACGCCTCGGATGAAACAACGATACTTGATGAAACGACAGTAACATACCGATGTATGGAGACGAATCTAACCGTGCAGGGCGATTACACAACCGAGTACTTCCACCAGGGACCCGTATTTGATGGGGACCCATGGGACCCGGATGAAACATTGAACCTCAAGAGTAAAGGAATTGTGAAGGGAACCGATGTCAAAGACCTGTGCGAACTGGTTGACGGGATGTCCCCGGGCGATGAGATAGGAATTATCGCATCTGATGGATTCAGCAAGCGGTTTGGCTACGAGAATGTCTATAATCCAAAATCCAGGCAGGGACCGATGGTTGTCTGCTGGTATAAGGATGATGAGCACGTTCCCGACTACACAGATGGGATGCAACTCGTCTTCTTTGCTGATGACAATGTCTTCGGCAACTGGGACATGCACGAATGCATGGCTCCCGAATATCGGTACAATTACAGCGAGGATTACCCGTCCTCAAACGGACTATCCGTAAGGGACATCTCGGATATAGCAATATACAGCAACGAGACCGCAGAAACCACGTGGAGTCTTGAACTCATCGGGGCGATAAACGAGACGATGAGTAAAGCAACGTTTGAAGATGGTGTGGCATGCCATGACGGCTTTTCGTACACCGACTCCGAAGGCAGGACATGGACTGGAATTCCGCTCTGGTACTTAATGGCAAGAGTAGATGACACCAATACTCATGGCAGCGGTTCGTTCAATGATGCGCTTGCAGACGACGACTACGACGTCATAATCACAGCGTGCGACGGATACAGCAAGACCTTCAGTTCAGCAGACCTGGCAGGAAACGATGACTACATCGTGGCATGCTACCTGAACGGCTCGGATCTGCCCGAACTAACCGACAGTGGAAAGCCACTGGCGCCGCTCAAGCTCGTTGGATCCTGCCTTACCAGTGGACAGATGATCGGAAACATCGCAAAGATCGTGCTGGACGTGAAAACTGCCCCTGCCACAGCAGATCTCACATTGATCGGCAATGAAACGAAGACGTACGCCCTTGACGAGATCCGGGCGATGCCATCATACACTGCAGGCGGCGGATTCAAGAAATCGACAGGTGTGGTAGTTGGACCATTCAATTATACCGGCGTCAACATCACGTATCTCGCGGATCTCGTCGGCGGGATCACGCCTTCGGAGAGCATGAAGATAACAGCCTCTGATGGCTATTCGATGACCTACACGTACGAGCAGGCGATGGGCGAGATTGCCACGTACGAGGGAACCACCGGACATATAACAATGGTCATAGCGTACGAGGAGGATGGAAATCCGATATCGTCTGACTGCGGCGGACCTCTCAGGATCGCTTTTGTGGGATCCGATTCGCCGATAACGGACGGGCACTTCTGGTGCAAATATATAAACAAAATCGAGATTCTGGGTGGTGTTTCTGACTGGAACCTGACGCTGACAGGCGCGATCCGAGACATACCTGACCGATCAACAATTGAGTCCTGCGTTGGATGCCACAGAACCAGCTGGACCGATTCCAGCAGTCAAGAATGGGGCGGGATACCGCTCTGGTTGCTCGTTGGCGTTGTGGACGATAGTATGAATGAGACCGCGAAGCACTACTTCAACGACACGGTCGCGGAGATCGGATATAATGTGACAGTCGCGGCGGGCGATGGGTACTGTAAGACATTCAACAGCACAATTGTTGCACGCAACGATTACCTCATCATCGCAAACGAACTGAATGGAACAGCGCTTCCTGAGAAGTATTCGCCACTCAAACTCGTCGGACCCAATCTTACGAAGAGTGAGATGGTGGGCGGCGTTGCTGAGATACGCATCTCTGAACTGATGGTGCATGGTGACGCCAATCACGACGGGATACTCACAACTGTTGATGCGGTGCTTGCCATGCAGATTGCGGTCGGCGGCATTGCGACCGATCTTGTTGCTGACATGAGCGGAGACGGGCGGGTCACCTCGATTGATGCGCTGATGATTCTGCGAACCGTGCACCTGCGGGGGTCGAGTTAGGGGCGTTAGAGGAGTCAGGAGCGACAGGGATGAAACGAGCGATGTTGGCAATACCGGTGCAGTTGATACTGTGCATCGGTATTGCGCTCCTGCTCTCGATCTCAACGCTTCCGCTCCCGGCACAGGCAGCAGAGCCAACAACCGATGTCAGAGTGGTAAAGTACGCATCTGATGAGACGACCGTTCTCGGGAATGCGACTGTGGCATACGACTGGATGGAGACGAATCTGCCAGTTTACGGGGATGGTGTTACACATTACTTCCATCAGGGACCGATCTTTGACTCGCCGCCCGGACCGTGGGACGAGAACGAGACCGCGAACCACAAGGACAAAGGTGCCGTGAAAGGGACTGACGTGAGGGACCTCTGCGATCTGGTTGACGGGATGTCCCCGGGCGATGAGATAAAAATCAGAGCCTCTGACGGATTTAGCAAGCGGTTCGGCTACGAGAATGTCTATGACCCCCCATCGGAACAGGGACCGATCGTTCTCTGCTGGTATAGGGATGGAA
>DAWR01000169.1:0-1780 GCA_002506015.1 Candidatus Methanogasteraceae archaeon UBA261
GACCCTGTGCCGCGGGTATGCTAACTTGATCAGTATTTAGCTATATAGCGTCAATAGGGGGTTGGACATTGGGTATGATTGGAAGGGTATGTTCCAAGCCATTTCCGTTAATAAGTCATCTAAAACTCTGACTTGACTTTCAAAGAAACGCAAATTGGCATCCAATTTTTCTTGAAAACCGTTAGCCATTGGACTTGTTGCCGTCTCTTAAGCTGTATGACCTAACTGTTGATATCATTACAATGCTACAATACATACCGATTAAAGCAGATAACTATTTATATGAGTATGACTGAATACACCAATATAATCACATAGTCTACCGATGTCGATTTAGTAAACTAAACACATACGGGAAATTCAGGTCAAATTAAGGAAATTGGTGGCAATAGGGTTTATGTTTCGATAGGTCATACATTAATTGGGTTGGCCGATGGTGTTTTTCACTACATGTTTGAAAGTCAAGTCTGAATCCCAACTTTGGAAACCCAAAAAACGGCCACAGCCATCCGATTAGCTCTCAAATCCCAAAATACCGAAGACTGAATCCAACCCAAAACCGTTATCAACCGACCCCTCGAAACATGCCCAATTTCGCACGTATCCCACGTTGTAGAAGTGAGGTTCCAGTTTGATTTTTACACCCGGGATCAGGGATTACCTATTTTTTCAGACACTTTTTTATTCAGATATTCTTTTAAATGGTTTTGAATTTTTCGTATATCTTCAGTATCAGGCAGGTCAGCAATGATCGTCTCAATAATCCGCCGTTGTTGAATCTGAAGGAATGTCTGAGTAAAATTGATGTCAAATATCCAACCCAGTTGCAGGAGTTTCATATCATTAAATGTTTTCAACTCATAAGAATTTGAAACCCGGTTGTTAAGGATATCTTCAACGAAGCAAAGTGAATATTCAGGTATATCAGGAAGTTCAAGCTCCAATGCAGGGTTGCGATGCTTATGGCGTTCCCCATAATAAGTTGTCACAACCAGCCAGATATCCAATTTGTCCGCATCCCGTAGTAATTTTGAATATAGCAAACAATCGGGGTTTTCATCAGCGGGGTCGGGAAGTTTACGTACATTATGATATCCTATGGCGGTATAAGCGATGGAGCGTTGTGTCTTTGTGAGACGGCTTAGTACGTTTGTTTCTTCCAAAACCTTCAGTCCGAGAGTTGCGTGGTTTTCCGATACCCGGTCATTAAAAGTGCCATAAGTCTTGAATTGTTCAAAGCGACCTATGTCGTGAAATAATGCGATGGTATCAGCCAGACGAAGTGCATTTTTATTGAGATTCAGCGCTTTGCCTAACCGAAGAATCTCCTTACAAACACGTAATGTGTGTTCTTCTTTAAGTTGGATATTCTCCTGGATTTTTGGATCTTCCGAGTAAAAACCTTTTACGTACGTTTGAAACCACGAATGAAAAAAGGCGGTGTCCACATTATTCTCTATCATGTTTATCCCTCTTGTTGTTCAGCTCTTTTCATCTACACTTCTACCTTTATCCCCCTGTCTGCCAATTTCGTGGCTAATCTGGCGAACCCGGATCCGGCCAAGCGTACGCAAGAGTTACTGCTGGCTGTCCGGAATCAACTCGCCCGGAACGTTCATACGAACAGGCTTTTGCAATCATATCTCTGTCAATCTCGTAACGCCACTATTCGATGATTGCCTTGGTAAGGCTCAACACATCGTTTACAATTCTGGTATGTGTTTAGGTGAGGTGAAGAAACCACGAGATTTCACTATATTAACACAAGAAAGTGGTAGTC
>DAWR01000169.1:1804-7858 GCA_002506015.1 Candidatus Methanogasteraceae archaeon UBA261
CGCCCCACACATCCCGAGATATGTACTTATATGAGCCCACCCCAATAAGACATGCCGATCGTAATTGATCACAGGGAGGCGAGGGTTTGTGTCTATAGGACTATGTCTGTGTAAGTGTAACCGCACAATCAGTGATGTTGTCAACATTGACGCTCTATTCGACTGGTACAGAGAGCAGGGAATCGATGTCATGGGATGCGATGAGCTCTGTTCTGCCGACTGTCAGAATGAACTGCTCAACAACATCAGAGAGAACGAATGGAGTGGTATTGTGATTGGCGCGTGTTCGCCTAAGCACTACGAGACCACGAAGAATCAGTCTGCGATCCTGCAATCGATTGCAGACGCAGGGATCAATCCGAACAAAATCGCTTTTGCGAATCTTCGGGAGCAGCTTGCGCTACCAAATTCGGGGGACGGTGTCCTCGAGAAGGCAAAGTGCTTAATCGATGTTGCGATCTCGAAGATCGAGCATTCCGCGGATGTTCTGGTTGAGGAGATACCGCCGCGGCGGTCAGCGCTCATAATCGGGGCAAGCATCTCAGGAGTGTTTGCAGCACTCAGGCTTGCGGATGCCGGATACAAGGTACATATCGTTGATAAAGGCGAGATCGGGGACTTTTCCGAATATATCACGCCTGAAGAGCTTGCAAAGATCGATGTTTCGCTTACCTGCGCGATGACGCCGTCGTTTGCCGGAATAAAGATGCATCCGAATGTTGTGATGTATCCGGAGACCACGCTCACCGACGTCTACGGGCGTGTCGGTGACTACACGGTACAGTTGGAAGGCGGTGAGATCCTGAAGGTGGGCGGGATCATCGTCTGCGTGCGGGACGCTGAACTCACGAGCAAGTTGCGACCGATCCTGCATATCGATATCGACAGTGAGGGCTACTTCAGACCGAAGAACCCGGCGTTTGTTGTCGAGACGAGGGATCCTGGCAAGTATCTTGCTGTCGGGGATGATGTGCGCAGTGACATTCTTGCGGCGGATTCTGCGGTTCTCTCGCTCACAAGCATCCTTGACAAGAACGAGATTAACCACATAATCGAGGTCTCAGAGGTGGACGAAGACGTCTGCGGCGGCTGCGGGACGTGTGTTAAGACCTGCATGTTCCATGCAACCAGCATCGATTTAGCAAGGAACGTCTCTGTGACTGATGCCACGAGATGCGTCGGCTGTGGAAACTGTGTTGTCGCATGCCCGACCGGGGCAAGAGATCTGGTGAGATACCCGAATAGCTACATGATCGATGCGATACGGATTCTCGGAGGTTTCAAGACATCGGGGGCGTCGCCGAAGGTGCTTGCGATGCTCTGTGATGGTAGCGGGTATCCCGCGGCAGACCGGGCTGGCTTGATGGGGCTTACGTACCCGACAGGCGTTCTTCCGCTTCGGGTCTCATGTGCCGGCAGGGTTGACACCCAGTTCATCCTGTATGCGTTCAAGGTCGGATTTGATGGCGTCTTCATAGGCGAGTGCCCTGAAGGGGCGTGCCACAACATCGTCGGGAACACCGACCTTGCAAGGCGTGCGAACCTCTTCAGAGCGGTCTTGCGGAGCAGAGCAATTGATACCGACAGGCTCCGAATCGAGGAGATATCGCCGCTCGAAGGAGATCTCTTCGTGGAAGCGATCAACGAATTTGTAGATGAACTGCGGGGTGATTGATATGGGAGAAAAGGTACAAGTGGCAACAACGTGGCTTCAGAGCTGCTCGGGGTGCCATATCTCGTTACTGGATCTGCACGAGGAACTCCTCGATGTCCTTGACTTAATCGAGATTGTGTACTCTCCACTAATGGACATCAAAGAGATTCCCAGGGTCACTGTGGGACTCGTAGAGGGTGCAGTTGCAAATGATTATAACGAAGAGGTTCTGCGCGAGATGCGGGAGCAATCGGATATCCTGGTCGCGTTCGGGACGTGCGCGTGCTTTGGTGGGATACCAGGGATGCGGAATCTGCACCTGCTGCAGGATGTGCTCGCCCGTGCATACGTCGAGACCGAGAGCACGGTTGACGGAATCATCCCGGAGTCACCCGAGATTCCGGCTCTGAAGCAGCACGTCCATGCGATCTCTGACATAGTTAAGGTGGATTACATGATTCCGGGGTGTCCGCCTCCACCGCAGATGATAAAAAACGCAATCGTTGCCCTCGTAAACGGTGAGGAGATTGTGCTTCCCACAAAGAACCTATGCAACGACTGCAAGCGGAAGCACGACTCGATGCTCATCCCGAAGCGTGCGTTCCTAACCGAGGCTGTGCAGAGCGCACCCGAACTCGATAAAATCGACCGGGACAAGTGCTTCCTTGAGCAGGGCGTGATGTGCATGGGACCTGCGACCCGCACCGGATGCGGATCACGATGTCTTGATGCGAACATGCCGTGCCGGGGCTGCATGGGACCAACACCTGACGCTCTTGAACAGGGCGCAAAGATCGTCAACGCGCTCGCATCGATTCTGCCTGCGGGCGGACTGATGTTCAACGAGGACGTGGTCGGGACCGGATACAGGTACTCGCTTCCGGTCTCGATATACCCGCATCGGGCTGATGATCTGGAGGAAGAGGTGAACGAAGAGGAGAATGAGGGGGATGAACAATGAAAAAAATCGTAATTGAGCCGGTAACAAAGGTCGAAGGGCATGGAAAGGTCACAATTCACCTGGATGACAACGGCGATGTCGAGGAAGCCCGGTTCCACGTAACCGAGTTTCGAGGCTTTGAGAAGTTCCTTGAAGGGCGAAAGATCTGGGAGACGCCGAGAATCACAACAAGGATATGCGGAATCTGCCCGGTGAGCCACCACCTTGCAGCGGCAAAGGCGTGCGACGATCTCTTTGGTCTTGAGATCCCACCTGCAGCAGCCATGCTCAGGGAATTGATGCATGTCGGACAGACCGTGCATTCGCACTCGCTTCACTTCTTTTATCTTGCAGCACCCGACTTTCTGTTGCCCGATGACCCGGCAACAAGGAACATCATGGGCGTAATCGGCGCAAACCCCGAGCTTGCCAAAAAGGCGATCAAACTCCGGAAGTTCGGGCAGACGGTAATTGAGCGGATCGGCGGAAAGGCGATTCACCCGGTGACCGCAATTCCCGGCGGGATGAGTATGTCGCTTTCGCCTGGCGTGCGGGATGAGATGTTGAGTCAGGTGGATGAGGCGATCGAACTCTCAGAGCTCGCGGTTGCAGTCGCAAAGGACGCACTGGACGGATTTGATCCGAATTTCGCAAAAATCGAGACGAACCACCTCGGGCTTGTGAAGGACGGCAACCTTGAACTCTATGACGGCGATATCCGGCTCAAAGGCATGGATGGCGACGTTCTCGAGGAGTTTGAGTGCCACAATTACCTGGACTACATCGGAGAGCATGTCAATTCGTGGAGCTATCTCAAGTTCCCGTTCTACAAGAAACAGGGCTATCCTGACGGCGTCTACCGTGTCGGACCGCTCGGCAGGCTGAATGTCGCAGATGGCATCTCAACGCCGCTTGCAGCCGAGGAGTTCAAGGAATTCAAGAAGCTGGGTGATCCTGTGCAGCAGACGGTCTACTACCACTACGCACGGATGATAGAGGTGCTGTATGCCAGCGAACGCGCAAAGGAACTCCTCGAAGACAACGAGATCATAAGCGAGGATGTCAGAGTGCCGGTCGTGAAAGGCGAGGGCGAGGGCGTTGGTGTCATCGAGGCGCCGAGAGGAACACTCCTCCACCACTACAAGGCGGATGACATGGGCGACATCACCTCATCAAACCTGATCGTTGCAACCGTCAACAACAATCCTGCAATGGATATGAGCGTGAAAGAAGTTGCAAAGAGGGAGATTAAGGGCGGAGAGATCACCGAAAGCATCCTCAATCATGTCGAGATGGCGATTCGGTGCTATGATCCGTGCATCTCCTGCGCAACTCATGCCGTCGGGAAGATGCCACTCATAGTTGAGCTTTACGACGAGCGCGGAAACCGCATATCAGCGGTTGCGAGGTGAGGTGGGGTCATGGATCCCAAAGCCGTGCTCGATACAAGGGTCAAGCCCAAACTCGTTGACCTATTTGGTGATGTGATGGCAAACCAGATCATCACCGGAAGCGCAAAGAAGGCGGGTGCGAACCCTGCATCACTCGATGAAGCCGGTTTCAGGAAACTCGTTGATGCCATCGGTGCTGACCCCAAGTTCATAGGTATGATTGGGAAGAAGGCAACGATAACGGTTCTGGCATGGAAAGGAGACTTAGCAAGGTAGTTAGTGAAGTAGCAGCAGTTCGGTCATTGCGGAGACGGCATCTTTGCATGCCGCGCTTCCTTTTTCTGTCAGTTTCTCGCCAAACGAGAAGTCGTAACCCTTGATGATCACAGCGTAGCAGAGAGGAGCCTTGTGATAGAGTTTCTCTGCAATATTCAGGATCTCAGAGATTGATATCACGTTAGTGTATGCAGCATTTGGGCGAGCAGGATTTGCGTCGATCTTCTTGATGCAGAACGGTTCATCGATCATGCCTGCATCTACGAAGATTATGAGGTCGTAGTTCACGATTGTCTCGGCTAAGGAGATGTCAAGTTGCTGATATGTGGCCAGTGATGCGTCCTTCAGCCGGTTCTTCAGGAGATCTGCCGCATAGATGCCAAGACCGTCATCGCGTCTTGTCCTGTTGCCGCAGCCGATTATGAGTGTCGCAGAGCGTGTTTCCATGCAGTGATTAATTTACACCGACAGATATTAAAACCGGTGCCAGCGCTTAGTGCCGCATCTTCGGACGCAAACCCGCGCGTTGCAAGTATCGTTGATACATGACCCGTCCCACATCATCACAAGGTTTAAATTAAGATCGTCTGTTATTTTAGTCTATGCGACTATCTGAAATAGTTACCCTGCTCGAGGAGATTGCGCCACCTGAACTTGCTTACGAATCTGACAGAGATCGGATCGGCATGGTACTCGATCGCGGGAACAATGTGAATCGGGTTGCAGTTGCGCTGGACGTTACCGATTATGTGCTTGAGGAGGCTGCACGGGCTGAAGTGGATATCCTGGTCACGCACCACACCCCCATATACAATCCAATCCACAAGATCTCAAGAAACCTCTCTGACTCGCTGAAGATCGCACTTGAGAACGAGATCTCAATATATGCGATGCACACGAACTATGATCGGGCATTGGGTGGAGTCAACGATGTTCTTGCAGAAGAGCTCGAGCTGCAGGATGTCGAAGAACTGGATCCGGGTCGCATCGGGAGACTGGAATATCCGACAACGACCGGAGAGTTTGCGCAGTTTGTGGCGCAGCGCCTGAATGTCTCGGTCAAGTGGAGCGGAGAGCGCGAGATCGAGACGGTGATGGTCATCGGAGGCAGTGGTCTCAACGGGGAGTTCGTGGAGCTTGCTATCGAAGGCGGAGCTGACGCCCTCGTATCCGGAGAATTGCGGCATGATGCGATCAGAAAAGCACGCAATCTGGCACTGATCGACGCCACGCATTACGCAACCGAGATTCCGGCGATGAAGCGGCTATGTGACAGATTGCCCATTGATACCGTCTTTATCGACCATGTGCCTGATGTCAACGTGGTGAACGCCACCCACACGCCCCACATCGAACAGATGTCATGGTACGGCGGACTGTAGTTATAGTTCATCTGAGTTCGGTTAAGCATCGCAAGCTATATTCATAGTGCGCACACCCCTCTCGCCATATTTGCCGATCCATGCCACCATGCACAAAAGTAATCTCGTTCATTCAGCGCCAGTACATTTAATCAATTGTTGTGCACGTTTATGACCCGGTTTTAGATAAAACAATTGATATAGAGCCACATATACCACAGAGGAGACCCACTCAGTGCGCTCGTTGCTATGATATGTACGCCATGAAAATCGCGGTTTAGGCGGTGCTGGGTATACATTGGCTGTATGTACGTGTTTAGCTATACTCAGCACCGGCATAAACTGCGCTTTTTTTATTGGCGAAACCAAACTGATATGACCCACAAACAAGGACTCAGCGCCTTGCTTACACTACGGTTTCAGAGATTTGAA
>DAWR01000097.1 GCA_002506015.1 Candidatus Methanogasteraceae archaeon UBA261
GATGCTGAGCGGCTAAACACGTACAATAATTTTATCGCTTACGTTTTTAACTCCGCTTATCGTCCATATCGCCTCTTCTCGTGCCTCTGCCCCCTGTGTTTGATAAATTTCTTTGAGCGAGACAAGCGCATCTTCGCTTTCGGCTATAAAACAATCTTTCAGTTTTTCAAGAGCAATCTCTGGCGGAACCACCCTGTATCTCATCGGTTTGGAAGACTGGACCTCGATTACGCCCCGCTCTTTAAGTTTGGTCAGCGCACCGTAGACGGCGGAACGCGGAATCCCGGATACCAGATGAATGTCCGACGCGGTCCCGCTTCTGATCTTCGTAAGTGCGGTGTACACCTTTGCCTCGTACTCGGTGAGCCCGAGACTGCGCAGGGATTCAACAGCGCTCTGCATAATAGATTATCTGCTGCATTGTCTTAAATATGTTTTGATTCAATCAACCGTAATGTTGTTTTCATAATACTGACAATTCACACAAAGCACTCCAGGATATCAATATCAGAGTATGTCAGCCATGCAAGTATGGTACACTTGAGCAAAAGCCCGATAAAGAGCGGAAGTATCGTCCCATACTACGATACGTCGAGAAGGGCAACACCAATCTCTGTGCAGCATCCACCAAGTAACGATGTTGCCAGAATGATCCCGATGCCACCATACTTCGTTGTGTATCTCTCGGTCTTTTCGTGTGCATGCGCCAAGTACCACGAAATCATTTTGAATCTCTTAATCGCATTGACCATTCTGTAAAAAAGAAATGCTGGGAGTATGTTCCCAATAGATGATACAGAACCATTGTTATGGGATCAATACCGGCAACGATCCCTGCAGGAGCGCTTATCAATGTCTGCATAAGACTTATGCTTATCAGAAATACATCAATGAGAGTCATGTCAATAAATCAGCGACCAGCATGCGATCACTCACATTCCCCAAGCGGAACCGAAAACTTCCGCCCTATTTCTTCCCGGTGCAGCGTGTTGTAACTGCAGAACGAAATCATCCCCCATCCAGAGTTGCATAATGGATACCACAACGCGCTACCCTGTTGAGATCGATGTTATAGAGATCCTGAAAGTGCATGATGCCCCGAAAGAGTGTTTTGCGGTGGAACTGCTTTATGACATCTTCCGTAAAATGCGGTGGAATCTGGTCGTTTTGTTGGTGGGTGGTCGGTCTTTGGGATAGTTGAGTGGATTCAGGACGGTTTCGGTGGATTATTCGCGAGGTGATTGTGGATGGGTGGTGGTGTGGCTGGGAATTGTGTTCGGAACTCGGTCGTTTCGGAAGTACTGGGCAAGGGAATACTTTTAAAACCAGAACGGAAATTCATAAGAAACCATGTTCGAGCACGAATACCAACTTTCATATTTCAAAGAGAACGGATTCATGCGCAAGCAGTGCCCGAAATGCGGCGGGCATTTCTGGACGAGAGACGAGGAGCGGGAAACCTGCGGCGACGCACCGTGCGACGAGTACACGTTCATAGGGGACCCGACATTCTCAAAGGAGTACGACCTTGCAAGCATGCGTGAAGCGTTTCTCTCTTTCTTCGAAGCAAACGATCATACCCGAATTGACCGATATCCGGTGATTGCGCGGTGGCGTGACGATATCTATCTGACAATCGCCTCGATTGCTGATTTCCAGCCGTTTGTCACATCCGGAATCGTTCCACCACCAGCAAACCCGCTCTGCGTATCCCAGCCGTGCATCAGGCTTGATGATCTGGATTCAGTGGGAAGAAGCGGTAGACATCTCACGAATTTTGAGATGATGGCACATCACGCCTTCAATGACACGGATCATGATATATACTGGAAGGATCAGACCGTTGAGTACTGTGATCGCCTCTTATCCAAACTCGGCTCCAACCGGGATATTACCTACAAAGAAGAGCCATGGTCTGGCGGCGGCAACGCCGGTCCCTGCCTTGAGGTGATCACTGGTGGTCTCGAGCTTGCAACCCTCGTATTCATGAACCTGCAGGAGCGCGATGACGGCGATATCAAAATCAAGGGAAAAAATTACGCAGAAATGGACAATTGCATCGTTGACACCGGATATGGACTTGAGCGGTTCGTATGGGCATCTCGGGGGTCTCCAACTATATATGATGCGATATTCCCGGATATCGTGGACAAAATCACAGAATACGCTGGAATAGAACACTCATTGCAGGATCCCGAGTATGCGGAGGTGCTTGCGCAGAATGCACGGCTATCCGGGTTGTTTGATCTGGACCGAAGCAGCGATCTGGAGAAATTGCGAGCAACAGTCGCAAAAGAGATCAAGATCGATGTGGGAAGACTCAAATCAATCATAGAACCGGTTGAGAAGGTGTACGCCATCGTCGATCACTCCAGATGCCTTGCGTTCATGCTTGGCGATGGAATCATCCCGTCGAACGCAAAGGCTGGCTATCTTGCAAGACTGGTCATCAGGAGGATGCTGCGGCTGATGGACGCATTGAAACTTGATGTTTCGATCACCGAACTGGTCGAGATGCAGATGGAGACCCTCCACGATCCAGCGTACCTGCACAGGATCGATACCGTAAGAGAGATACTTGATCTGGAAGACAAGAAATATTGTCAGGTTATCTCGAAAGGCAGGGGGCTTCTGGAGCGTTCGGTCAAAAAGTTCAAGGATACCGAGACGATTCCGACATCGCAGTTGATCGAGTGGTATGATACGTATGGAATTCCTCCGGAGGTCACAAAGGAGGTTGCGGACGCTGCCGGACTCGAGATCGAGTTCCCTGACAACTTCTATTCGATGGTTGCGAGTACCCATTCCGTTGTTGCGCCTGCTGATGTCACGGAGATGCCATATATGAAACGGGCAAAGCATATCCCCCTGACAAAACGGCTCTACTATGATGAACCGGTTCAGACGACGTTTGAGGCGGTGGTGCTTGACATCTTTGGCAACTGCATCATCCTTGATCAGACCCTCTTCTATCCCGAAGGCGGCGGGCAGCCCGCAGACCACGGCGTGATCACCACAACGGACCACGTCATACAGGTTGTTGGTGTGCAGTCCGTAAACGGCGTTATCATGCACGAGGTTTCCGGACTGGAAGAGAACCCGGCGTATCAGATCAAAAAAGGCGATCTCGTCAACGGTACAATCGATTCTGAGCGCAGGTTTGCACACACCCAGCATCACACAGCAACACACATCGTGAATCACTGCGCAAAGCTTGTTCTCGGGGATCACATCTGGCAGACAGGAGCGCAGAAATCGGAGACCAAGGCTCGTCTGGACATAACTCATTTCAAACGCATCACAGACGAGGAGCTCGCTGAAATCGAGCGTCTTGCGAACGAAGAGGTTGTGAAGAACCAGCGAGTGCATACGGAATGGATGGATCGGATAGATGCTGAGCGGGATTACGGTTTTGTTCTGTATCAGGGCGGGGTTCCGCCGGGCAAGGATATCAGGGTCGTCCGTGTTGGCGACGATGTGGAAGCCTGCGCTGGAACGCACCTGCCGTACACGGGCATGATCGGGCAGATCAAGATGCTGCACACCGAGCGGATACAGGACGGTGTTGAGCGGCTCGAATTCGCTGCCGGCGCTTCAGCGGTGCACGCCACGCAGGAGCGGGACCGGATATTGAGTGGGGCATGCGCCATACTCAGAGTGCCCCCTGAGAAGCTTCCTGACACGGCGAACAGGTTCTTCACCGAATGGAAGGAGCTTTCGAAGCAGAACGCACGCTTGAAGGAAGAACTCGCCTCAGCGCTCGTGGGCAGCATGGTTTCGAACGCCAGACCGATCGGCGGCACCAATGACACCGACGGCATCAACAGTATCAGGGTCGCATCGCACGTCAGCGCACACGCAGACATGCAGGAATTAATCAAGATTGCGAGCCAGATGCGTGAGATTCCGGGCATGGTCGCGGTGATCGGCAGCGACCATGATGGTGGGAAGGTCGTGGTTGCGGTCGGCAGAGACGCGCAGCAATCCGGGTTTGATGCCGGAGCGATCGTACGTGGGATATGCAAAAAGATCGGCGGAAGCGGCGGCGGAAAGCCAGATCTGGCGCAGGGCGGAGGTCCTGATGCTGGTGGGCTGCGGAGCGCGTTTGACGAGGCGATTGAAGCGATTTGCAGGTGACTACTGCTAATTTGGGGGCGGGGTCTTACAATTTTCGTGTTGTCTGCGATGATCTGAAGAGATGTCGTTACGTTACGGTGTTGGGCGTGGAATCATGGCCTCCCCCGCCTTTAGCAGGACCTCTACAATTCATTTAAGGGGTGGAGGTTTGGACCAAAAAGCCGGACTCAAGAGCACTATGGTTGTTAAAGCAGCCACTTTCACGGCGGCACAAACCCAACCTTGCAGCCCTTAAACGTTTCCTCGCCCTCGAAGTCCCTGGTGACAACGAGCCGGTTACTGCAACCCAGTTCCTTTGACGCCCTTGCGATCGACTTTAGTTCTCGCTCCTTTGTATATGGGTCGGCAATATCGTAGCACACCAGTATCAATTGCGTGACCTCCAAACCTTCGGCGAGAACAAAATCCACCTCGCGTCCGGAGGTGTCTTTCCAGTAAAACACTTCAAGCGGGGGGTTAAAGCAGTTCTTTTTTCTCAATAACCCGTTTTTCGGTGAAATGCAAATTGCCGCCCAAGACATGTCACACAAATGTGATGTATTTGTTACCCTCAGCAAACGCTATTTTTTAAATACACTCAACAAATTATGGGTTTTTAGCAAATTTCCCACAAAAAGATACATGCTCAATACCGCGTGGTTAAAATCATGGTGATTAAAGCAAGAAATTTAACCGCGGAGTGCGCAGAGAGACGAAACTCTGCGTACTCCGCGTCCTCTGCGGTGATTTCAAACCACTTAAAAACCGTGACGATAAAAGGGATGTCTATTTCAGTTCACCGAAAGTCAGGCAATAACTCTATTGCAACCACATTTTCTATTCTCCGTCTTATATCTTCCAGCTCGTGCAGTGTTACACATCCCAGGTCGATCAAGTATATCTTTGGTATGCTCCCTTCAACCCCTCTCACACCTTTTCCATACTTTTTGAGAAGGAAAATAACATTTATATCCTCCAGGTACGAGAAATATTCGTAGACCTCTGTCTTGCTCAGCGACACGCCTGCTGACTGTAGGTAATTGTGTAATTTCCTGACAGACAACTCTCGTGCAAAGTTTCGTATTGGGGACTTTATCATGAATTTTAATGCAGATATTTTTTCTATGCCGTACCGGGCACAATCGAAAATTCCAGTGAAATACACCCGGCGACTTTTGTTCTTTGCGCCATTGCGTCTTTCTCGTTATTGTTTTCCAATTTAACGAGAAAGGCGAGAGAGACGCGAAGAGTGTTGTCAATCGCGGTCTTCACGTCTTTCGCGTTGTTGTACATCCAACTGCCCATTACGGAAATCACGTGATTTCCAGACAGTGCCAAAAAAGCGCTTATTGCATCATCAACAAATTCTTTCATATTTGCGGGGGATCGGGAAATGCCGTAAGCGTTCCGAAACTAATAGAGACGAAGGAGAACAAGGACTACGACACCATCACGCGCGTTAAAGCCCATGAAAGCGAACTGGAAAAAAATACAGGATAAGCAATGTCACGGCGTCTTACTTAAATCGGAATCATGAGACTGCAAAGTTCCCGATGTTATCGAAATGTCCAAGATTTCATCACTAAGATATATCTTAGATCAGATATTTTAACCGAATCCACCCACACAAAATAGCGAAGAGCCCTAAAAATCATCAAGATCCATGACAACAAACCCCTTTTCCCTCAATTCATCCTTCCCTTCAATTCTCTTCCCGATAATTCCAAAATACTCCGTTCTCGTCGCATTATTCCAATCGACATGACGCGATTTCTCTGAAAGCTCGCTCACGATCGTCTCTGCCTGCCTCCGGGACAAGTTCTTCCACTTGCATTCGACAAACAGGATCTCCTTTGTCGCATCGTTTAAGGCAACAACGTCGATCTCCTTGTCCTTGTGCCACCATCGCCCTATCTTTGTAAACGGGTGATTACGAAGAATCTGTTTCCTCATAATCAATTCCGTAACAAGAACTTCGAATATATGTCCACAATACCTGGAGAAATCTCTTTTGATCATCTCTAAAACTTCATCTTGTTGATTAGCTTCCAGATCAATCCTGTTCGAATAGATAAATCTGAACCAGAAGTTAAAAAACGGTTCATGGATAAAATACAGCCGTCTTTTGAATTTTGGAGAGGCAGTAACCGGAATTTCTTCTCTCAATATGTGCAGTTTGTTCAGTACGTCAAGATATTTGGACACCATGCTTTTGTCAAGCCCTGTGTAATTGCAGATCTCTCCGAGCCTGTTATATCCCAGTGCAATAGCTTTGAAAATGAGTTTGTAGTTCTTAGGTTCCCTGAACTCTTCATTTAATAGATATTCAACCTCTTCGTATAGATACGTGCCTTTTTGTATCACGTTGTTACGTACATTATCCCATAGCGAGAGATTCGCATCGAATTTTAGGAGATACTCCGGAATTCCTCCGACAATCGACCACAACAGCACCAGGTCTTCTGTTGAATATGGTAAAAACTCGCCAAGGTGCTTAAAGTCCAGTGGGTCCAACTGCCACTGCCCGGTTCTTCTTCCGTAGAGCGGGCTTTTGTAGCCCAATACCTCAGATTCCATAACGCTTACGGACGAGCCTGATAATACCAGCATTATGTTTTCTTTTTTCATGCACAGTTCCCATATCTTCTGGAAAACGGACGGTATGGCTCGGTTGCTGTGTATCAGGTATGGGAACTCATCAATAATCAGGACGAATTTATTCTTCTCTGCAAGCTCGCAGAATTTCCTATGCTTAAATAAGCTTTCAAAGAGCGTGAACCAGTCTGGAAACTCGATTTGTCCAAAATATTCATCACCCCACACTCTGCTTACTGTATGTGCGAGATCTTTGATGTTCTGCCGGTCTCCCTCTTTTGATGCGAGAAAATAGACGCCGTTCTTATTTTCTAAGAATTTCAGCATGAGTTCGGTTTTCCCAATTCTTCTTCTGCCGTAGATCACAATAAATTCCGGTGAATTGCTATGGTATCTGGATTCGAGGAATTTTAGTTCATCTTCCCGGTTCACAAACTTTTGTTGATACATAAGTAGTATACTTAACTCTCAACTACATAAAACCTTTCAACTGTGGATCGCCGAAGCGGTCTTTTGCGGGCTGCCGTTGCCATCGCTGCGCGACACAAGAACAAGCAGGACGATAAGAATCACAATCGTGTTTATATGCAGTTCAAGCCCTTTTCTGTGCTGACAGCTAAAGATCGTCCAGATCGAAGATCTGATACCCAACCTCCTTAAGTTTTTCTTTATCCACAATTTCCTTTGCTATGACACTGGTGGAAACTGCGCTCATTGCGGTGCAAGAAAGCACGGGTTGCAGATGAAGAAGTTGACGAAGAGGAGTGAGAAACCCGCTTGATGCAGATCCTGCGCAAACCCCTGTTTGAGGGCGGCCCGATGGGTGTGGGCGCAGGTGTTCGCAGGATTGTATCTGCGGACTGCGCCGGGCTATGCGGTCGGGGTGCGATGCCTAATTGCTATTTCTGGCTCGCCCTCGTTTCAGGTGGAGGTGGTTTTGTTGGACGTGCAAACTTGCAGGGGGAAAATAGGATTTTTCCACAACACCTAACTTTTCTAGGATTTAAATCTAAAACCTAACATTATTAGGGTATGTTATTTATACACCTAACCGCCACCTCTGGAATGCTCGGGACACCATACTCGATGCAACAATACGGGAGGAATGTAGGCATAATGAAACAGTATATTATTGCGAATGTTATTTTGCTCGTAGTACTAATGCTCACCTGCGTCGGTAGCGCAGGTGCAACGAACGTCTATTGCGATGGGTCGATACAGACCGTGATGGACAACACAGGAATTCAGGAGGAGATCGCAGCGATCGGCGAGCAGGTTCGTGAGATGACAAACACAACCATGGTCCTGCACAACAGCACAGAGAAGATTGCAGATGACGAGACGCTGGATTGCGACCTGAGGGCAGATGCCGAGGAAGTTCATGTGGCGTCACATGATCTGCTATATCTTGCAGAGGATATCCAGGAGCAGGTAGATACTCTTGAAGACCTCAGCGATGACCCTACGGCAAACGAAGCGGAGATGGGAGCGGCAATAGATGAGATCAATGTGTATCTTGCGAACTGCACAGAGATTCTGAAAGATTGTCACAATCTGAAAGACCAGATTCTCTCCACAGTACCGGAATCGCACAAGGTCTATGCCGAGACCGCGTCCGATGCCATATATGATCTCGAAGGCGTCGTAGACAATATCGAGGAGCATGCAGATGCGCTTCAAAGACTTCTTGATGGGGAACCAGTTTCAACAGGGATTCAGGAGGTAACGGAAGAGATTCACGAAAGCGCTTCTCAGATAAAGAAGCTAACAAGGAATATGAATAAGCCTGCACATGCCATTTCTGGCGATGTTGGAGCTGGGATACATGTGCAGTTCCACCAAATCGACAGTGTCGTGAGCACGCTCTACAAGACTGCCGGAGATCTTCAAGAACTCGCAGAAGACTCCGAAGAGAACGAGGAAGCGATACGAGATATGGTGGAAGACCTCTGGACGCAGATAGACGAACTTGGAGAAGCCGTTGGCGGAATGAGTGATCTTGTCGACGAAGCCCTCTCACTGGACCCCGATTGTGCGAATGCACAGGAGTTACAGGGCATACTCACGGAATTTGTTGTTGTTCAGGACGACCTCTGCATGCAGGTAGATGCGCTCGGAGCGATGGTCGGAGTAAAACGTCCGTTGGATGATGTAATAACCCCGGAGGAACTCTTCGAGTCACTATCAGGCGGCTGGATATTTGAAGGGTCGATGACGCTCGGCAACAATACCACACCAATCGCAGGCACACGAACAGTTACCTTAAACGGCACAACAAGCGCGGATTTTGTCATCGAACACCGGATGGGCGAGACAGAGGCAACTGAGACTGGCTCCGCATGGTGGGATAATGAGAGAGAACAGTTCGCAATCCAGGAAGGCGATGAGATCGGATACTCTAACCTGACAATCAACGGCTATGCGAGCAGGGAGGTTCATGAAGACGGCATTCCAGAACTTAACATCTCTGAAGCAGTTGTTCTGGAGGAGCGTCTGACAATTCTTGATGATACAACGCAGATTTCGGAGTGGAGTGCGGTCAACATGGCTGGCGAGACCGTGGCAAGTTCAGAGATTACATTCATGCCCGCAACGACACTGGGCGTCCTCGTAATTGCGCACGGCAGTTCGAGTGAGTCATGGTGCGCACCGGTCCGTGCGACTGTTGCAAACGTGAGCCTGCCGTATCCGGTGGTACTCGGGTTCCTGGAGAAGGTTCCGGGTGAATCAATCGAGGATGCAGTCGATAAACTCAATATATGGAACGTGAGCGAGATTGTCGCAGTACCACTCTTTGTCTCATCGAACAGTAACCACATAAGCGAGATTGAGTACATTCTCGGACTGGGAGATGCGATTCCTGGCGAGGATGACCTTATTCAGGTGAACACCACGGCAAACATCACGCTGACCGGAGCAATGGACGATCACTGGATGATCGGAAGCATTCTCGCTGATAACGCCGCAGACCTTGGCGAAGATCCATGTAACGAGACTGCTGTACTCGTTTCGCACGGTGTGAGTGCTGATGAGGCGATATTTGCAGGATGGAATGAAAGCGGTGCGTCACTTGCAGAACAGACGCTTCTCAGGTTGAGACACCTCCACAACCTCGGTATCAAGGGCGTGCGTTATTCATTCATAAACTTAAACGAGACGCTCCACCCGGATCGTGCAGTAAGAGCGGTTGTCGAAGAGATATCGAGCGATTCAACGCCAATTGTCCTGCCGCGCATTTTAAGTCCGGGCTACCACACAAAGATAAAGATTCCGGCACTGCTTGAGAATCTCACATATCTCTACGATAACGAGACCACGCTTGCAACGCACCCGGCTCTTGCGGAGTGGATCGATATCTCGGTTTACGAGGCAATATCCGATCTATCATTCTCAGTCTACAACGGCGAGAACGGAGAGATCGTTGACCTGACAATCGAAGAGGCAGTAGCCGGTCACGAGGGCGGCAAACTCTGTCCATGCGTGGCGGTTTCGTGGAGGGCGTCCCAGTTTGCGCTCTCAGAGGTCTGGAGCGATATTGACCAGAGCGATCTCGAAATCACAAGCGCTCATCCGTCTGACGGACATGAGGAAACGTTCCTCTACATCCTGAATAACTCAACCGTAGACTACACGATTGAGATGCCGGAAGGAACAGACCCAAAGAATCTAACGACAGAGAACTATGTCTACACTTTTGTCCGGAAATCTAGAGGAGACTCTGTTACGATTCGTGTGAAGGACAGTGTTTTCCCGGATAAGCTCTTTGAGCTCAGAAAGAAGTGCAAAGCAGGAACTGCAACACCGGACGAGATGAAGGTGTTCAAACTGCTCAAAGATGAACTCAAGGACAGATTCCTGTACCTGCCTGTGGACGAGCTATTTGATTCCGAGGTTACGTACACGCAGTTTGATACGGGAATCCTTGTCGTTGCACACGGAAGCCCCAGTGAGATGTGGTGCGCTCCGGTTCGGGCGGCAGCCCACAACGTTGACCTGCCATATCCTGTGGAACTCGGGTTCCTTGAGTTTGTGTCCGGCGAGACGATCAACGCCGCTGTTGACCGGCTCGATAAACACGGTGTTGAGAATATAATCGCAGTTCCGCTCTTCATCTCGTCGCACAGCGATCACATCGCAGAGGTCGAGTATGTGCTCGGACTGCGGGACTCGCTTCCGGGCGCACACGACGCAAGTGGCGGGCATGGCGCACATAGCGCATCCGAAATGGGCGTTATGAGTAGCAATGAGGAGCGTTCCGGCATGACCACGTTTGCCAGCGGAAAAGAGGTTAGGCGATCGGTCGTTCAGAGGGGCAATAAGTACTTCATATCAAGAATGACTGTTGCAGGACACCCAGGCGGAGATTATGAAGAGGAACTCATGCCGGTTGAGTCCAGTGCCACAATCACGCTCACCGGAGCGATCGATGACCACTGGCTCGTCGGCGAGATTCTTGCCGACCGGGTGCGGGCGCTCTCCACAAACCCGGCTAACGAGACCGCGGTTCTCGTTGCGCACGGTGCAGATAATGAGACCGACATCGCTGGCTGGATCAATGACTCCAAGTCGCTTACAGAACAGGTCGATCTCAGACTGAGATTCATAAGCGGCGAAGAACCTGCGCTTGACCTTACGGGTGTGCGTTACTCGTTCTTATTCCACAACGAGACACTCCATCCGAATATTAAGACGAGAGCAGTCGTTGAAGACGTGTCCACAACCTCAGGCGCTCTGGTTGTCCCGTTCATGGTAAGTCCCGGTTTCTTCACAGGGACGTTCATCCCGCAGATGGAACTTGCCAACCTGACGTACACCTACGATGGTAATGCGCTTCTGCCGCACCCGAAGATTGCGGATTTAATCGAGATTAAGGCGAGCGAGGAGTTTACAGACCTCGCGTTCCCTGTCTACGACAGCGAGAGTGGCGAGACCGTGAACATCACAATCGAGGGAGCAGCAGCAGGTCACGATGATGGTGAAATCTGCCTCTGCGTGGCGGTTTCATTCAGGGCGTCGCAGTTTGCACTATCTGAGGTCTGGAGCGATGTTGATCGCAGCGATCTCAAAATCACAAGCGCGCATCCATCTGACGGACACGAGGCAACATTCCTCTACATCCCGAACAACTCGACAGAAGACTACACGGTTGAGATGCCGGAAGGAACAGACCCAAAGAATCTCACGAAGGAGAACTATGTCTACACCTTCACGAGTAAATCGACAGGAGAATCCGTCACAGTTCGTGTGAAGGATGATGTCTTCCTTGATGAGTTATTCGAACTCAGAAAGAAGTGCAAAGCAGGAACTGCAACGCCAGATGAGAAGAAGGCGTTCAAATTGATCAAGTGGGAACTCAAGGACAAATTCATGTATTTGCCGATGGATGAGCTCTTCGAGACGCAATCACCATCGCTCAATGGTGATGTGAATGGTGATGGTGTAGTCACAACCGCGGATGCCGCGATTGCGCTCGAGATGACTACCTCCGGCAAATGGAAGGAAGTCGCAGATGTGAACGGAGATTGCAGCACAACCTCGCTTGATGCGCTGATCGTCACCAGAGCAGTGGCTGGCGAGATCAAACTGTGAAGTGATAGAGGCGGGTGCGGAAGGCAAGTGGTCTTCTGCATCGCCTGACTTTTTTTTGTATGTGTTTAGCTGATGTGAAAAAACCACGAGATTTCATGAGATTAACACAAGAAGATGGTAGTACCTACAAGATATTGGTGATATGTCTGCATTTTACATCCGGTCACCACACACTGTCTCGTGGAGATAGCTGCGCCGCTGCTTCGCAGACTGTGTAATATTGTGGATAGTTAAACACGTACCACACGACAATTCAATGTGCCCAAAAAAGTAATAAAAGTCTCTAATTTTCAGAGATCCAGCCGCTCGCTGTTCTGATCGATGATGTAGTTGATGAGATCTTGACTCAATCTGGAATGTCTCTCGACCATTCTACTGATCTCATCCCTGCTACGTCCAGCCTTCTGATAGTTGAGTATCTCTCGTGTCACAACCTCGCTCACCGTGTAGTAGTGGTTAAGATCCTTGCGATGCCCCCACACGTCGCCTACAAGTATCGTAATGTTGTTTGCGGACAGAAACATCCTTGCCGACTTCGACATCGTATTCTTATACGAGTTCGGGATGTGCACCGCTGCGAGGTTCGGGCATGCCGCTATCAGCGAAACCACATCGGCATTCGATGGTCGGAACGTGAGGTGCACGAGTTCCTCGGCCGGATCCAGTTTACTGATCTCCTGCTTTGAGCTGACTATCCGCAATTTCATGTGTGTATAACACCTGCGATCAGCTATTTAAAAATTCTTTGGTGGCTCGACCGCCACGTATTTTACAGATCAGGTTAAGAATGTGGTTGATGAATCTTTGCGTCACCTGCAAGGGGAAAGGATTGTGCGGACGGTCGCGATGCCCGATACTGGAGAGGTTCAAGGCGATCGAGACGGTCGCGCTGACCGACAATCTCTTCGGTGCATCCCCACCATCAGTCTTTGTCGGACGCATGGGCTACCCCGACGTCCTTGCAGGTCCGCTGGTGCCTCCGAACGTGGGTGGTTCAGAGGCGCGGCAGTACGACGATCCGAAAGAGCTCTTGAATCGGGATATCGGCGAGATTGTAGATTTGCGGTCGAGGCTGGTGCGGACACACTCCAGAGTAAATGTTGCGGACGCGGGGGTGTCGAAGAGGTCAGACAAATTGGACATATCAGAGAACCCGTTCCTCTCGACATCGCAGGAACTGGCGCTGGCTGAGAAACCGGTCGACACCGAGGTCTGGTTCACAAAACCAATCGATGCGCGAATGAGTTTCGACGGCATGTTAATGCCGATGGGACCTGCAGGCGAAATCAAGAAGATCGAGCTTACAGAGAACCCGAAAGTCCCGGTAAAGGTCGATTATCTCGTATCTGATACTGACGCGCTTGCCACAGATTCAATACGCGAACTGTACAAAAACGACATCTCACAGCACCATATCACGCGCATATTCTCAATCGGGCTTGTGGGGGTTGCGCGTAAGCGAAGGCTCGTTCCGACACGGTGGTCGATTACGGCGATTGATGACATGATCGGAAAGATGCTGCTGGATGATTTGAGATATTATCCCGAGATAAAAGAGATCGTTCTCTTCAGTTGCGAGAAATTCGGAAACCACTTTGAGATTCTCCTCGTTCCCAGATGTTTCTCGTTTGAATTAATCGAGATCTGGCTGCCTGATTCGGTCTGGTCCGAGAAACTCTGGGTAGGCAGCGATCGAGAGAGTTATGACGGAAAGAAAAGGTATTCATCGCTTGCCGGAGGGTACTACGCAGCAAGAACCGCTGCTGTTGAGTATCTCCACAGAATCCGGCGTCAGGCATCGGTGTTTATTGTGAGGGAGATTCTGCCGGATTACTGGGCTCCACTCGGGGTCTGGGTGATTCGAGAGACGGTCCGGGATGCGCTGAGTCGGGATGCGGAGCGATTCGAGAGCATCAATTCCGCACTGCAGGAGATTGCGAGGCGCATACGAACGCCGCGTGCGAGATGGGGTTGCGAGATTCAGTTGCTGGATGAATGCCGGTTCCAGAGGACGCTTACCGAGTTTCTGTGAAGGTGTACCTTCGTGCACTCCGAGCCAAACACAAACATCTATTATCTGACGCTCTCCGATTCATAGCACCATTGATTTTAGTTTTATCAGTCTAAAATGCATTTAGCGCGTTTTCTGGATTGGAATTGCGTTGAATGCGGAACTATGGAAAAATCTAAAAACCCCACCAGTGTTCAATCACACCCATGAACACTGAGATCGATGAGATCATCCGGAGACTGAAAGATCAGAATGCAAAATTCAGTGACTCTGCGATCACAAAAGTATCCGCAAGTCGTGACCCCTTCCTTGTCCTGATCTCGTGCCTCCTGAGTCTCAGAACAAAGGATGCGGTTACATCTGCCGCTTCAGAGCGGCTCTTCGCTCTGGCCAGGACGCCTGAAGAGATGCTACGGTTGAAGACCAGTGATGTTGAGAATGCGATCTATCCGGTTGGCTTCTATCGGAGAAAATCCGTGCAGATCATGGACATCTCAAAATGCCTGATAGAAAATTGGGATTCAAAGGTTCCTGACGAGATTGATGATCTTTTGGAGTTCAAAGGCGTCGGGAGAAAGACAGCGAATATCGTAATCACCCACGGGTTTGGCAAACCCGGAATCGCCGTGGACACGCACGTGCACAGGATCTCAAACCGGCTCGGGCTTGTTGTTGCAAAGACTCCGGATCAGACCGAGTTTGAGCTGAGAAGAGTCTTGCCAGAGGAGTACTGGGTGGATTTTAACGATCTGCTTGTTGTTCACGGTCAGAACGTCTGCACCCCGATCAGTCCGAGATGCAGCATCTGCCCGATCAGCAGGTGGTGCGGGAGAATTGGCGTCGAACGGTCGAGGTGAGCGATCAGGAGTCACCACGATCTGTTCGGACTCGCGGTCTTCGTCTACTGAGATATGCTCAATAACGTGTGGTAGAACCGCGAGGTTACACAGTCTGCGAAACAGCGGCGCAGCCATTTCCACGAGAAAAACGACCATCTTCTTGTGTGATTTCGTGGTTGTATATGTGAATATCCACACAATATTGGGTACGTACATCCAAACGTGTGATTTCATGATGTACTCTGCTTTTATTGGGATTTCGGTAATGCTGCACATCCCCCTGTTTGGTTGACATACCTCAAACAGCATCAACAACCACGTCCACAACCACATGCACAACACCCGGCGCATACTTCTTGATTGTGCGGCACTCAAGTACCTTGACACTGCGCCCGGCTATGCGTGCTGCTTCCCTGATCCGCTCGATCGG
>DAWR01000048.1 GCA_002506015.1 Candidatus Methanogasteraceae archaeon UBA261
GCTCTTCTCGTAGTACTCAATTGCAAGGTCCCACTTGTTTCTCCTGTAATGTAGCAATCCAAGCTGTCCTGATATCTTTGCAACCTCTTTCTCATCACCTCTATCCTTAAATTCCTTAAACTCCCTTTCATAAGCCCGTATCTCTTCATCCGAGATCTTCCCCCTCCAGAGCGTCTTCACTGCCCCAACTTCGCCTCCGTATCCCAGATCATCAGAAACACTTCTAAACTCAGAAACCCGCGCCCTCCATGCCCAAAAATCTGGCGCAGATTGTGTGATGACCCCGAGCGAGACCTTATCCACCCAGATGATGATCGGCTGTTTGACCTCTGCAAACTCCTCTCTCGTGTAGTTTAGTATCCGTGCAAGGTCTTCCAGTTCTGACTTTTCGGATGGCAGGTACACAAAAAAAGCAGCATCATCGCCAGGATATTGGGTCACGGCGTAAGGCAGGTTGTTTGCCAGAACATTCAGTTCAGATATTTCCCCCGCCTTCTTACTCGATGATATCTCTTCCAGCCGTCGCGCAATCTCATCTCTTGTCGATGCAATACCGGCCATCCTGACGTTTATTTTAATCACTTTTACATTTTTATTTATAAATCTGTTTTCCAACTGTTGTGCTATCTCGTCTCTGGTCGATGCGCTGTCGCACTCTGCGAAATAGATTCCACCATCCGAATGGTATATCTCGGTCTCGAGTTTCAGTAATTCCTGCTCATTATCTAACATGGTCGTCCATACTTTCCAGAATCGAAAGCACAACCGGGTGCACATCCCACCAGATATCACCGTTGTATTCCACTATGCTTAAGTTGTGAAGAAGCCCTGGAATCTCCGCTCTGATATCCTCGTCATTGATGTAGATTGATTTTGTATCGTGAACCTCTTTTAGCGCGGTATATTGCGTCTTCTTTGATAAAATTCTCTTGAAATCATTTTTTCTATCGGTAACAGCTCTTTTGACATCGTCGCAGGTGATCCTGTCCCCGTCCCTCACGATCGCCTCGACGCACGAATCCTTGNNTGGTGCGGACGAACTCCCGTGTGATGCCCGCGCTCATTTTAATGGCATATCGGAGTGCATCGTCTTCGATAAGGTCAGGGTGCATCCTCATTTCCGATAAATTACTGAAAACGTCTTCGCCGTCCTCGCATGGAGCGCCGTCCCTGTTTATGACTGCGATGTTTGGCAGAATGATGGTGTCATCAAAACTCTGTTGGATTACAGTGAATTCACTGGAATAAACCGCGCTTATCGGAATGGTGTAAATGATGGCGCAGTCAGGTTTGGATAAGACCTGTCCATAACCATAGTACAGTTTCTTTCCGATATCAAGAGGCGATCCATCGATACCATCAATGATGATCAATGCCTCATATCCTGCAAGTTTTATCTGAGTCACCACCAAATTGATAAGCTCAATCAGCCGGCTGATTCTTGGTTTGAGCTGTTTTCGCACTGATTCTCGTGTTAAACTCTCTTGTTGATATTTGGCGGCGAACAACTTCTGAAACATCACTCCAAGACCTCTTCTCTTCTCCATAACCTCCTCAACATCTTTTGTTACATCGCCAACAAACTCCTCGATCTCGTTTAGAATCACCTGATCAATCGTAACACCACTGCTGTTTGCTTTGTGATACAGTTCATACGCCAGACTGAAGAGTATATCCGAGTAATCAAGATCTAAAATATTGAGCACATCGGTTACATTGTACTTAACAATCAACAGACCATCATGATTCTCTTCCAGATCCCATGCAAGTTTATTCAGTTCTGTTGACTTGCCACACCCCCTGTGCCCACTGAATAATATCTTCTGTGCATCTGCGCCAAATATCCTGATCTTGAGTTCCGTTATCGCAGGATCTTCTTTTTTATCTCGAATCCTGTAGGTATAATACTCATCCAAATTTTCTTTGTCTAAGGTCTTTCTCGGATCGAATACCCGAATCGCATCCTTCAGCGTCTGGGCTTGCATTTTCTCCACCTCCTGCATGGTTTAGTCACTGGCATATCTTAAATCAGCTTCCACCCATAATTTCACTTTCACCCCGCTCTTGGACTATGCATTTATATGACTGTGGTTGATCTGTGTAGTGAGGACTTGCACAGCCCTACACGATTCTGGGCAGAGATGCGAAAATCCATCCCCTCATTTCCTTTTTTATTTTTTGGTTGGGTCAGCCACGGCACCATATCCGCCCCGACCCGGACCCCAACGCCAACCCCGGCAACGGTAAATTTAATACGTCAGAAGTATATTGAGATATGGGTGTGGTGATGGTAGGGGTACATTCATTTGAGATTGAGCGAGATTCGCTGAATCAGAAACTTGGGGATGGCTTTCCTGCGGGCTCGCTGGTCTTAATCGAAGGTGGCAGCGGCAGTGGCAAGAGCATTACCTGTCAGAGAATCTGCTTTGGACTGTTGGCGAACAACGTCTCGGTAGCATACGTCTCCACCCAACTGACCACAAGAGGCTTCATCGCTCAGATGCAGTCGCTTGATTATCCGATCGGTCAATATCTCCTGGATGGCGAACTGCTGTTTCTTCCTGTTCTCCCGCTGCTCGATGAAATGAAGCCAAGATCCAACTTCATCCAGCGGCTGATGGCAGCAAAGATGATCTTCAAGTATGACGTGGTCATAATCGACACGATATCCTCGCTGGTATCCCATAGTACCGATATTAAGAAGACACTCGACTTGGTAAATTTCTTCAAGAAGATGAGTTCTCTCGAAAAGACGATCATTCTCGCTATCGATTCGGGCATGCTTGGTTATGAGGTCGCAAACATATTTGGTGCACCATCCGATATCTATTTAATGATCGAGACGAAGGTAGAGAAGGGGGACATCAGGCGTTACATCGTCATCAACAAATTCGCAGGCTCGGAGGCCCGGGTCACGCAGAGCATCGGATTCCGGATCGAATACTGGTGTCCGACTCTTCAGGTTGATTTCCAGCGCCTGCGGATATTGTATTACGATATGAAGAACGAGGCATATTACCGGGAGTGAGTGGGGTTGGCAGAATTAAAATCGTTTTATCTCAAACGTGATGAGTTCAACCGCAAACTCGGCGATGGTTTTCCGCCCGGTTCGCTGGTCGTGCTCGAAGGTGGCAGCGGCAGCGGTAAGAGCACGGTCTCCCAGCGGGCATGCTACGGACTGGCAGAGAACGGGTCAACGGTTACGATCATATCAACCCAGATGACCACTAAAGGCTTCATCAACCAGATGTACTCACTCGATTATCCGATCGCAAACCACCTGCTGAAGGGGCGTATGCTATACATCCCTGTAATACCGCTCATACAGGCGGCGAAGACCCGAAATGACTTTTTACAGCGTTTAATGAGTGCAAAAGAGCTCTTTGAGAAGGACGTGATCATCATCGATACCATCTCCGCCCTGATCAAATACAGCGCAGATGCCGAGAAAGCACTTGAGCTCGTATCTTTCTTCAAGAAGTTGAACGGGATCGGAAAGGTCATCATAATCACTCTTGAGCCGGGTCAACTGGACGATAACACGATGTCAATCTTCCATTCATCGTGCGATATCTACATCTCTCTTCAGGTGAAGGCGTCCGGAAACGAGATCAAGCGGTCGATGATCGTGAACAAGTTCACAGGAGCGAAAGGACAGGTTACCCAGGTGGTCGGGTTCAGAATCGAACCGAGTGTGGGACTGGTCATAGAGATTTCAGCAGTTGCATGAGGTGTTTGGATGGACGAATTTGAGATGGCGATGCAGAGAAATCCGCATTTGAGGCTATATATTAATAAATTCCGTAAAGAGACCAATACAACTCCTGAATTTATGACAAAACTCGCAGGAGATCTTCCGAAGTTCCCAAACATCCTCCTGCCGGTCGGGGATCCGATCTTTATTCACCTGTATGGGACCGATAAAGTGGGTAAGGTCGACTACATCGCTATCGAGCCGGTATTGTCAGCGGCAGAGCAGGGAAAATATGAAAAGGTGAAGAGTCTGATTCTCGAAAAAGCCCCGAACGAACCGGTCCCGGCATCAGAAACCGAACTCAGAGAGCAGATCGCCAAGCTTCTGAACGAGTCCGTGATAATCGGCGCAGGCGGTGTGGCATCGGATAAGAAAGGCCTCCCTGAGCGACTCGGGTTTGGCGCAGTTGATCGGAAGGTTCCGCTCACCCAGGTGGAATATAACAACATTGCATACTATCTCGAGCGTGACATCATTGGATCAGGTCCGATCGAACCGATCATCAGGGACCCGTACCTCGAGGATATTCACAGCATCGGCGTTGACAACATCTACATCATCCACAAAAAGTACGACATGATCAAGACCAATCTCGGTTTCGGTGACCAGAAGCATCTCGATGACTGGATGCGGAGCATGAGCGAGCGCATAGGCAGACCTGTGAGCGAGTCCGCACCGATTGCTGACGGTGCGCTGCCCGACGGCTCAAGGATCAACATCATCTACAGCGAGGACATCAGCATCGCGGGCAGCAGTTTCACGATGCGGAAGTTCAGCGAGGAGTCGGTCAGCATCATCCAGCTCATTGGCTGGGGCGGCATCAACAGCGAGATGGCTGCGTATCTGTGGCTCTGTCTTGAGAACGGAATGAGCATATTCTTCTCAGGCGAGACCGCATCCGGGAAGACCACGATGCTGAATGCGTGTCTCGCCTTTATCCAGGAGGAGTCGAAGATCTACTCAATTGAGGACACCCCAGAAGTTCTGCCACCACACGATGTCTGGCAACGGCTGATAACGCGGGAATCCGGACCTGAGGACTCGAGGGTCGATACGTTCGTCCTCCTCAAAGCCGCGCTCCGGTCGAGACCTAATTACATCATCGTTGGCGAGATCCGTGGCGCAGAGGGCGCGACCGCGTTTCAGGCGATGCAGACCGGTCACCCGGTAATCGCCACGTTCCACGCGTCAGCGGTCAAGAAGATGATCCAGAGGCTCACAGGTGACCCGATCAACATCCCGGTCACGTTCATCGATAACCTGAACGTTGCAATGATTTTACAGGCTGTTTACGTGAAAGGTAAATTCTTGCGGCGTTGTCTCTCAATTGAAGAGATCGAGGGGTACTACGAGGATGTGGGCGGCGTTGTAACACGAGCGGTCTTCATGTGGGATCCCGAGACCGATATTCATTCATTCAGGGGGCTCAACAACAGTTTCATCCTCGAGGACAAGATCGCGAAGATTCAGGGGTATGAGGACACGAGACAGATATACAATGACCTGTTCTTGCGTGCACGGATACTCGATGAGATGCGCAACCGTGGTATCGAGCAGTACGACGACGTCTATGAGATCATCAAGAGCTTTACCAAACACGGCGTGGAAGGGCTTCCGTTCCCGGTATAACTAATGCATGTATGTGTTTGTGTGGGGCGAAAAAATCACGAGATTTCACGATTAACACAAGAGTGGGATATCAGACATGGGATATTGATTAAATTTGCATTTCATATCTTATCTATCCATACCTTCTCGTGAAAATCCGTGTAATCATGTGGTTAGCTAAACACGTATGAATAAA
>DAWR01000082.1:0-27547 GCA_002506015.1 Candidatus Methanogasteraceae archaeon UBA261
GGCCACAGCGGCAGGAAAACTCCTGTACCCCTCCCGAACACAGAAGATAAGCCTGCCTGCGTTTGTGGTGCGTACTGTGGTGCGAGAGCCCATGGGAAGTCACAAACGCTGATGTGCTCATTTTCTCCTATTTTGCGAGCAGTGGTAGATTACCGGACCTGGTGGTTTTGATTATGTCTGTTCGGTGGCGGATGATACTCCACATTCCACAGATGACCTGACTTTCGGTGAATTGAAATAGCCTGTCCTTTTATCGTCACAGAACACATGTAGAATTACCAATTATAACAACGCGATTGAAGAATAGACGTTTGAAAAGTGTGGAACGTGTCATACTTGCGTGACATCTTTTGGGCTATAATTTACGTTTCACCGAAAATCGAGAGATGACCCTGATTCAGCCACAACAGTTATATTGGAGACCTGCATCAGAAATGTTGACGTTGGTTTTCCACGCGTGTTGAGAACCAACACACAATTCCCGTCATAGAATGGTGGATTACAAACCAACGTCGTTATTTTATTTATGAGCATATTGCATTCGATGTATGGGCAGGCGATCGGCGACATGCTTGGAGAGCCTGTCGAGGGCATGAGCCGCGAAGAGATCGCTGTGCAGTGGCGCACCGTAACAGACTTTATAAGCCCGCCATCAATCACCGATGACACGATGATGACTCATCTTGTCGCAAGATCGGTCTGTGAGGTGGGTGTGGTAGATCGCCGCCGCATCGCAGCAGAATTTCTCAAAAATCGTGTGCGTATACCAAGAATGGGTCCGACAACTGCACGCGCATTATCAGAACTCGCGAGCGATCCGAATTTTATACCAACCACTGGGACGACTAATGGCGCGGCGATGCGTGCTCCCGCAATCGCATGGCTATGTCCGACAGAGGCGGTTGTTAGAAACACAATCGAGTCATCGCTCGCGACACATGGGGATCCGGTTGCAATCGCTGGCGCGTGCGCTATCGCATGCGCAGTGTCGCATGCGATCAATGGCGCGAACGTTCGGATGACCATACGTGCGGGCGTGTGTGGCGCAAGTAAGGTCTCTGTCGCGCTTGCATCTCGCATAACCGAGTCTGTCGCGCTCGCATCACGCGTCTCGCTTGAGGATGCAATCAAGACTATCGGATGTGGAATCGAGACCATTGAAGCCGTGCCCGCGGTCTTTGCGATCATCGCGAAGTATCCGGATTTTAAAGATGGCGTGCTCACCGCGGTTAATCTCGGTGGCGACACCGACACCATCGCAGGCATGGTCGGCGCAATCACCGGGGGCATGCCAGATGCCACCATACCCTCCGGATGGATCACTGCATGCGCCGATTCTGTTGGTGCAATGATTGAGGAGTCGTGGGGGTGCGTTCAGCGTTTGCGGGATGTGACTGTTTAGGCAGCAATTCTCATTTTGAAAATTCTCTCGGGCATCAACCACCCGAAACAGCAAAAAAAGATAAAATTGCGATAGTGTTTCTTAAAAAATATGTTACTTTTGTAAGTTATATCACATTAGTTACTTGTATAATGTACTGATAGCGTACGCCAAACAAAATTCCATTCCATAATTAGAATTGCTGCTGTTTAGGCAGTATCTATTGAAATTTCGTCGGATTAACCATCTGTTTAATCACATCAAATTGGTTTTTGGGAGTTTTTATCCTGATTTTAGTGTTTTTACGACCATGTTTAGTACTTGCTCAATATTGTGTGAACATCCGCCTATATTACCACAAGATTAACACAGAAATCTTGTGGTTCCCACCCCCGCCTGGTATTGGGCAGGTTGCGCGTTCCTATCAACAACTTCCGCCCGCTTCGCTCACAGTTGCAAACAATAACGAAGCGCCGAGGGTGAGATTCGAACTCACGAGGGCGTTACCACCCACACGCTTTCAGGGCATTCATTCCTTCCAGGCGTGCGCCTTACCGCTAGACTACCTCGGCTTCTGTGATGTGATCCATCCTCTTGGATATGTGCCCGCCTTCATGATTACCCTATCGGTGTGCACCACAATTCCGGTGCGTGCACGCCCGATCTCTACAGAGGGCATGCAGGCAATTCCGAGTGCGACCGTCTCACCCTTCTGGGTGCAGATTACAACCGGGTCATCGGCAGCGATTGTGTCTGATAGCGCCAGCACTCCTGGCGCAGCGAGCGATGCGCCGTGACATATCGCATCAACCGTACTGTCGCGAATAACAACCTCTGGCAGATGCACGAGCGCACGTTCAATTGGATATACCATGCTTCGCAGAGCGGTCTCATCGTCGCTCTCAGTCCATTCGGCATAGGCATCGCAGAGATTTTGCAGCGTCACCGAATCGGTCTCGTCAAACGGACCTGCTCTGGTTCTGCGCAGTTCCGCCATCTGTGCGCCGACGCCAAGAGCGATTCCGATGTCGTGGCACAGCTTGCGGATGTACGTACCTGCCTCGCATCCAACTGTTGCGAGCACATCGTTGGAATCGATCTCTTCGATTCGAAGGTAATAAATGGTTCGCACCCTGAGCCTCTGCTTGACAGCGGATACGACCGGCGGGCGCTGGTAAATCTTGCCTGTGAACTCGGCGCAGACCGCTCTGAGTGTGTCCTCCTTAACCGGATGATGCAGGTGCATGAGGCAGACATACTCCTTTTGGGCGAGCAGGAGTGCTTTTACCGCCTTTGTCGCACCACCGAGCATAATCGGGAGTGTGCCAGTCACCCTTGGGTCGAGTGTTCCGCTGTGTCCGGCTCTTTTGATGTGTAATATCCCTTTGACCCAGGACGCCACCTCATGGCTGGTTGGTCCGGATGGTTTGTCGAGATTGATCACTCCGCACTCAAGCAGTTCCGCAATCGATCGCTGATCCGGCAAGCACCCGTATCGCGGGTCGGTCGGCGTGCTGCGTGCTGTTGTGAGGATTCTCTTATCTGAGTGCTTCATGCTTCGTCTCCGGTATCTCATACTCGAACCTGCTCACCCATATACTCTTTCCAGCTCCCGCCCGCATTTCCCGGACACAAGATATCGAAACCGATCAATATCCCCGGCAGTGAGATCCCACTAAAAATCTTACGTACTCAATATTGTGTGGATATTTGCATATAAAACCACGGGATCACACAAGATCAACACAGACATCTTGTGGAGATGGCTGCGCCGCTGTTTCGCAGACTGTGCAATCTTATGGTTCTTACCATAACAGTGTTGAGGATCTTCGAAAAATCCAGACTGGTTCAATTAAAATCGTATCATGCCAGTTTCAGCGCTCATTACCCATCATCCATAGCAACAGCGCCTTCTGGGCATGCAACCGGTTCTCTGCTTGATCCAGCACAACAGAGTGTGGACCGTCTAGCACCTCCCCAGTAATCTCCTGACCGCGGTGAGCAGGCAGGCAGTGGAGAACAATGCAATCTGGTTTTGCATGTTCCAGAAGTCCTGTGTTGATCTGAAAACCAGCAAGATCCTGCAATCTCTTCTCCTCTTCCTCTTCGTCCCCCATTGAGACCCATACATCAGTGTATAGCACATCAGCACCCTCGGCAGCTTTGGTCGGGTCGTGTGTGATTGTGACATCGCAGCCAAGATCCCTCGCTTGCGCGAGTATGTATGAATTGGGCTCGTATCCTGCAGGACACGCCACAACAAGTTCCATTCCGACGATCGCACTTGCGAGAATCAGTGAATTACACACGTTGTTCCCATCCCCTATCCATGCGATACGCAAACCATCCAGAATACTTTTCTGCTCCCGGATGGTTAATAGATCGGCAAGCAACTGGCAGGGGTGTTCCAGATCCGAGAGTGCATTAATAACCGGGATGTCAGCGCATCTCGCAAGCTCCTGCACCGTTTCGTGGCTGTAAACCCGTGCCGTGATCGCATGAATATATCTGGAAAGCACCTGGGCGGTATCGCAGATCGTCTCGCTTCTGCCAAGCTGGAGGTCCTCTGTATTCAGATATAACGCATGTCCGCCGAGTTCGGTCATCGCAACCTCGAAGGAGACTCTTGTGCGGGTGGATGCTTTCTCGAAGATCATGCCAAGGCTCATATTTTTGAGCAGATCCGCATCCGCACCCATGCCGCGTTTTTCCTTCAATTCGGATGCCATATCGAGAAGCTGTGTCAGTTCCTCGTATTTCAGGTCCGATATGGAGAGAAGATGCGTCATCGGGTCGTGACCTCGCAACCGTCTTCGGTAACGATCAAGGTGTGCTCTGCCTGCGATATAAGTGTGCCAGTGACCTCACTCAAAACGGGGTATGGTTTGATGATCCCCGCTTTTGTCAGTTGTCTGAATGTGAAATCCACTTTTTCCCCGGAAAACCATCTCTTTGCAAAGGGGAGTGTTTTGTACTCCATAATCTCTTGAAGTAGTTTTCTCGCTCGTGGAATACGCGGAAGCGTCGGTTTTTCTGTTGTCAGGTGATATATCTCCCACCTTGATGTGTCCTTCACCCGCCCGGAGCCATCCGTTGCGAACGGTTCGATTGCAACGACTTCTCCCTCTTGAAGCACGGTTCCGGTACGCGTATGTATGTTGGGAATTCCTGGGGGTGCATGCGCCTGATATTGTGCGAGTCCATGCCCGGTGAGGTTTGAAATCGGTTTGTATCCGAATTCGTTGATCGTCTTCTCGATTGTCGCACCGATCTCCGATGTATCAATCCCGGCGTGGATTATACCGAGTGCACTTTTGAGTGCTGCCTTTGACGCTTCAACGAGTTCGGGGTGGTCTGAGAGATCGACAGTCATGGCGGAATCGGCGATGTATCCATCGATGTGAACTCCGATATCAAGTTTCACCATGTCGCAGCCAAAGACCGATTCATCGTCCGCACTTGGTGTGAAATGTGCAGCATCCCCGTTTGCCGAAAGATTGCACGGGAACGCGGGCTCTCCACCGAGGTCGCGTATCAGATCCTCTGCGAACGCAGCGGTTTCGAGAATGCTCGCTCCAACGACTATCTTCTTCGACGTCTTCTCTCGTACTTCTGCAAGGATCTTTCCAGATCGCCGATACTTCTCGATCTCTTCGGATGTGTACTGAATATTCATGATACCTACAAAAAAATAAGACCGCCCGTAACAAACCGATGTTTCGAGCGGTAAATGTTCAAACTGGGAACTCAGTCCAGCTTCAGTATAGCTAGTGCCCTGTTAATGTCTTCAGCCTTAACAGTCTTCCTTCCGGCGTGCTTCGTCTCGATAATCGCTTCTTTGGAGATCGTTATACCGATTCTCTCAAGCACTTCGGTCAGAGCACTGCGTGCTGATTCGCTGACCCGAATGTCACCTTCAGATGCAGTCCGTATTAGACGCTCTACTGGAGCCAGTGGTATTATTTTCTTTGCCATTTGTTCTTACCTCCTTATAGGGTATGCTTCCGTTCACAATCGAACGGTGTGTGTTCGGTTTCGTACACCGACACTAAGTATGGAATTACACACAGAATAGAACTATATTCCGTGATCATATCCGTACTTGGTGTTGCTATGTACTTACTTTCTGAAATAAGTCCTATATATACTTTTTGATCCACATTTGCGGAGTAGTGAAAAATATCTTTGACAAATCGAATATCTAACTTCCAGACATGATGAATCATGGTGTAAAGAGATTCATGAGTTAGATTCATAGAAACAGTCATAAGATATTGGGTGTATTATGATCGGTCATGATAACCTGCTATAAGTAATGTGAGGCACTACATTAACGGTGATTGATATGCCTGCCGAAGTGGTAACGACCCAACTCCCTTCGATAAACCTTGAACTCATCGAAATGTTCGTTGAGAATGATGAATTTGAGGATGGATTAGATTTTTTTAGATGTGCTGTGAGGGGAATGATCGCTGAATTAACTCAAAATAAACTTGATTTGTTCAGTACGGTAAGGGTGGTAGATGGGGATGGCTTGGAACGGATGCATAATGAGATGGAAGACATCACACAGGAGATCTGGACGAAAAAATATGCGAAGGAAATATATTGATACACATGTATATTTATCGAATTCAGGACGCCGAAAGAATTCTTGGACGAGTTCGGTTACAACTATCTTGATACCGTGAATGGGGTTTGACACAACAATCATGATAACGCTGACAAAACTGAGACTGAAAACCCCGGCGATTCTCGCCGCAGGCATCCTCGGAACCACTGGCGCATCGCTGATGCGTGTTGCACAGAGTGGCGCAGGCGCAGTCGTCACAAAATCCATCGGTTGCACCCCAACTGCAGGACACCCGAACCCGAGCATGTTTGAAACCGAATGCGGGTTTCTGAACGCGATGGGGCTGCCGAATCCGGGATATCACAACTATCGGGGGGAACTCACAACTGCAAAGAAGGGTGAAGTTCCCGTAATTGCGAGCATTTTCGGCGCAAACGCACGCGAATTCGCCGAAGTTGCGATTGGGCTATGCGACCTCACAGACGCAATTGAACTGAACCTCAGCTGCCCGCACGCAGACCGATACGGTGCGTCCATTGGAATAGACCCGGTTCTGGTTAGGGATATCACATCCGCGGTCCGGGACGCTGTGGATATTCCGATCTGGGCAAAACTGACGCCGAATGTCACCGACATAACCGAGATTGGGGTTGCGGCGCAGGAAGGGGGTGCGGATGCTGTCGTCGCAATCAACACCGTGCGTGCGATGGCTATCGACATCGATTCGGGTTTTCCGATCCTCGGAAACCGATTCGGCGGGATGTCAGGTACGGCGATCAAGCCGATCGCTGTTAAATGTGTCTATGATCTGTATGGCTCGCTTGACATCCCAATAATCGGGGTCGGAGGAATATCGTGCTGGCAGGATGCAATCGAGATTGTTATGGCGGGGGCGAGCGCTGTGCAGATCGGATCCGCGGTGCATGCAGACATTTCTGTCTTCGCGGAGGTTGCAGATGGGATTGCAGGTTACTGTCAGACGCATGGCTGCTCGGTCACTGATATCTGCGGGCTTGCGCATGAACGGTGAGGCATCACTCGATCGCATACTCAAAGACGATCAACGACAGCATGAAAAATACGATATCGTAGACACAGAGAACTCTAATCTCCGGAATTGCGCTCACAGCGGTCAGCACCTTTGAGGTCGCAGGCACCAGTACAAAGAGCATCGGGAAGAGTATGGGTAAGAGTATAACCGGGAGTAGAAGTTCTCTTGTCGTTGCGTTCAGGGTCAACGCCGAGAGGAGCGTTCCGACCGTGAGAAAACCGATTGTCCCGAGCAGTATTACTAATGCCAGCCAGAAGATATTTACAAAAGTGTAATTAAATAAAAACATGAATATTGGTATAGCCGGAATCTCTATGATCAGCATCAGCACGAGATTGGATATCAACTTGCCCACATAGATTGTGCTGCGATCAACCGGGCAGAGCAAGAGCCCCTCGATACAGTTCTCTTCTTGCTCAAGTGCAAACGATCTGGACAATCCAAGCATGCCTGCAAACATGAACGTGATCCAGAGCATTCCCGGAGCCAGTTCGGTGATCCGGTCGTAATCGCCAATCGAATCCTTGAATGAAAAGCTGAAGATCAGTATGATGAGCAGTGCAAACATGAGCATCGAGTTCAGCATCTGTTTGGTTCTAAACTCGGCTGTGAGGTCTTTTTTTGCGATTGCGATGCACCGCTTCATATCGCTTAATTGACGCGATGGCACATAAACATGATCACCAGTGGTCCAATAGGCACTGACGCCACACAACGCACCCGGACGAATGGGAAATAGCAACAATAATCGTTCGCTGGTTCCGGCGTAGTGGAATCTCCGGAGTTGCGATTGGCATCTCACCCCTAACCAGTGGAACTGGCGTGTGGTTGCCTACAATTCATCGCTGCACCCAACCGAGACATCACACCCGCACCACATCCACAATCTCGTGCCGTTCCACATCGACAAGCCCCATATCTGTTAGCTTCAGCCTCGGTATCACTGGCAGCGCAAGAAACGAAAGCGTCATGAATGGAGACGGCAGCACACACCCGATCTCCCGCATCAGGGCATGGAGATATGAAAGTTTTGTATTCACAGATTCGATGCTTGATGCCGAGAGCAAGCCCGCAAAGGGGAGTGCAATTGAGCCCATAACCTCACCATCGTAAGCGACCACGATTCCGCCGCGCAGCCGCCGTATCTCGTTTGCGCAGAGCGCCATATCCTCAAAGTTCGTGCCAACAACGATTATGTTGTGCGAGTCATGGGCTATTGTCTGTGCAAACGCACCGCCCTTGACTCCGAAACCGGAAACAAAACCTCTTCCGATGCTACCGCCCTTTCCATGTCGCTCAATTGTCGCAATCGAGAGAATATCCCTCGCGGGGTCTGGATGAAGAATTCCACCCTCCGGATGCAATCTCTCAACCCTCCAATCGGTAAATATCTGGTCAGGGATTGCGAGAATGACGTTTACTTCCGCATCTGTTTCGCTTTTGATGTACAGACTCTCAGGATGGATTCTTCCTGACCGCACCGTGTCAAAGACCTCCGCAGGGTATGTGGGCTTCGGAGAGACCCCGGTTGTGCCTCTCACAAAGACCTCGTCGATTGCGAACTTCTCGAGATCGTCCAGAATCAATATGTCTGCTCTTCTGCCGATTGCGATCGATCCGGTTAGGTGGTCGATTCGGTAATGCCGTGCGGTGTTAATCGTGCACATCGAGATCGCGTCAATAGGTGCAATTCCAAGCTCGATTGCCGTTCGCACGTGTGTGTCCATATACCCATCGATCAGATCCCCCGGATGCCTATCGTCTGCGACAAAGAAGAAGTTGTCAAGAGCGACCCCCTCTTCGACGAGTCGCGGTATGAACTCGTGCAGGCACTTTGCAGCGGAACCCTCCCGCAGAAGCACTGCCATTCCCATCCGCGCCTTTTCAATTGCTTCCTCGTACGTCAAGGACTCATGATCGCTTGATATGCCTGCGCAGAGATATCCGGCAAGATCGCTCCCGACAAGACCCGGACAGTGCCCATCTGCCCGTTTTCCAAGAAACAGCGCCTCCTCGATCATCTCGAGCTTTTCAGGATCTGCACCGATCACGCCCGGAAAGTCCATCACCTCGCCGAGCCCGATCACGCCGTCCTGATACAGCAGGTGCGCAACCGTTGGTGCGTCCAGTACCGCCCCAGAGGTCTCAAGATCTGATGATGGGACGCAAGACGGGATCATGACAAAGATACTGGACGGCAGATCCTCAATCTCTCTTAAAACGAGTTCTACCCCTTTCACTCCGAGAACGTTTGCGATCTCGTGCGGATCGATAACCATTCCGGTTGTTCCGTGTTTGATCGCCGCCATCGCAAACCGGGTGAGCGTCAGCATGCTGGACTCAAAATGGACGTGACCATCGATCAATCCCGGAGAGACAAACTTTCCGGTTATGTCGATCGTATTCGTGTCATCTCCAATTTTGTCTGAAATGTCACCGATTCCCACGATGATTCCGTCTTTTATCGCGATATCATCGTTGCGGAGTTCCTTTGTGTTGACATTCGCGACTGTGCCCCCAATCAGCGCAAGATCTGCCTTTATCGCGCCCGTTCCGGCAAATATTCGTTCCTGTAAAGCCATGGTCATAAGATATTCTGAGATGTTAAATTATTTTCGGGCAGGATCTATGGGGACGAGCTACATGGTTAAATCCCATGGCATTGCGATTCTGCTCAATATAGTACATAATAGTAGAGCTGTAGTAACTACTCAGGTATGTTGATTGGACTCCTGATTGCAATTCTATGGTTCCTATCAAGAAAAATAACCGCGGAGGGCACAGAGATATATCACCCTCCGCGTCCCTCCACGCACTCTGCGGTTGAATTCTCGTTCGGCTCATGTTGTGTTTTGGGTTACGCAGTGGCAGTATAGCGAGATCGCATGATATTGTTTTAGGTGCCTGAGTAGTTACGAGCGGTGCACAACTCTTATGTAAATTCCTTCTTTGTTTCTCCGCATTTTGTACAGCGGTACACCGTGTACTTCTTGTGCGTCTTCAGGAGTTCAAACTCGTGGTCGCATGGCGATGATGGCAGCGCCCCCTCTGGCTTTGGCTCTGGCTCTTTGGAATCTTCGGCTGGTTCACCCAATCTCATCACCCGTCTGAGATCCGATTCCATCTTATCCCGCCTCTCGCGGAAGTCATCAATATAGGGGTATGTATCGCAGAGTAGTATGAACCGCTGAGTGTCGATTATCGCGATCAGATTCTCGATTGTATCCGGGTTTAGAACAAGTTCCAGCTCGAACCGATCCTCCTTGTGAACGGCAACGATGCTACCATCGTCACGCCGGATCAGTTCCCCATCCGCATCAACGGCTTCCGGATATGATTCGTCGAATATCTCTCCTGTGTCAATGAAAAACAATATCCCACCCACAAGATAGTCTCCTGCTCCTTCGAAGAACTCTTTCAGCACGTTCAGGTCGTCAACTGTATGAAACTCAAAGGAGAGTTCCATGCTGTCAGCTTCAACGGTGATCAAACCCTTGTTGCGATAACTGGTCGTAATCTCGAACTCCTCAGTGGCTTCCCCCTGATTGTGGCGATACTCGAGATCGACATAGATCGGTGGCAGATTGTCTATATCGCATCTATCCCTGTGAGGGTCGTCCGGTGAGGTTAAGAAACGTTTTAGATAGCATAACTCACAAGAAAACTCTTTTTTTGGTACGCATTGGATGCAAAAGCTATCGTAAGGCGCATGCTCTCCGGATATCGTACAGGTCGTCTCATGTGTATCATAATCCTCGCAGATGTAGCAGCACCCATAGATCATCCAGTCCTCTGACTCAAGTACCTGGTCAACCAACAGATGCCGGATTGTGCCGTTGGCTTCGGTTGCCACATTGCCGGGCACGGCATCTCCATACTTCTCTGCGATAGCTCTCAGCCGTGGTATGATCTCCGGATTGTGCTGGTGGTAGAGGCGGGAGCACAGATGCGCCAGATTCAACGAACCCACCCCGTCATCGAATCGGTCAAGGAGTCCTACCATGAAATCAAACGACTGCGGGTCCTCGATCTCAGATAGTACACCAAGCGTGTAGATGGTATCAATCTTGTCCCCATTTCCATCAACCGCCGGATTGTCCAGCCGATCAGTGATTCTCTCGATCAGCGGCTGAACCGCTGGTGTGCCGATATTTTTCAGCACATCTGATGTGTATTCGCATAGTTTAGTGTCCGTGGACTCGAGCGCATCGATCAACTTCAGGATGGCGGCTGGAGTGCCGATCCCCTGGAGCACGGCGGCAGCAACTATGTGTGCGTAGGTCCCCGTATCATGCAGATATTCTTTTAGAGGCTCGACAGTCGCGTCACCGTATTCGATCAAACGTTCCTCGATATCGTCGAGTCTCGCTGTCAGTTCCTCGTTCGATTTCAAATCGAAGTAGTAGTCGCCACGTTGGATCATCCAATCATTGATATCATCGATCAGATCGTCCAGCGCAGAGAGTGTCTCGTCCAGTGTTTCGTGCATGGGTCACACCAAGGGACGTTATGGCTGGTACATGGTACTATGTCTTGTGGCAGAGCTCTATGATACGGTCCAAACAGGATCTACGCGGTCTCGGATCATTCTCAATGTATTCTCTATTCACGCCACTCCCGGGCAATGCCCCAATCCTCACGTATCGACGATCACCTGTGCCATCCATCCACAATCTGTCTTTTCAATTGCCATATCGTGGAATGTGACCGCCTTCACACCAATACCGAATTTGTGCCGCTCATGGTCGATTTTTTCGCCGGATGCGTGCGCTTTAATGTGATACTCTTCGCAACGATGCCTGATTCGCTCCACAACAAAGCGTCCGAAGACGATCTCTTCGACCTCAAACAGATATAATAATTCCGATAGAAAATCGTACAGTAGATCCTCACAATCCTCGGCAGCAAGATCGATATCAAGCGTCGTTATCGGCTCTACGGTGTCGGTATTAATCATTGCACCAAACATCGCAAGTGCGGCATACTCGAATACCTCCTCGACCGTGTCGCCATAGACCCGGAACATGACGTCGGCAGGGTGATCTAGATACTCGATGTGTGGGTGATCCTGTTGGTTCATTTCTCTGCCCCCTATATTCCATTTATTCTATACATTCTTAAGCGCGGCTTTGATCAGTTCTCCGACATCACCTGATGATTCTGACTGAAGCGCCATGCGAACCGCTGTTTCTGCCACGCTTCTTGTGTATCCGAGCGAGATCATGCCGGCGATGGCAGAGTTTGCAAGATCCGGCGCACATCTTGAATCCATGCGCTCCAGGTACTCTACGCGCCCTATCTTGTCCTTCAATTCGAGAACAAGACGTTTCGCGGTCTTTGCTCCGACGCCGGATAGGCTACTCAACCGCTGGATATCCTCGCTGTAGATTGCGGACCTGAAATCATCGAAAGATATGCCGGATATTATATTCAAGGCGACATTCGGTCCGACTCTTGATATCCCGATCAGTAATCTGAAGAACTCAAGTTCTCCGCTCGTTGAGAATCCGTAGAGCACGAGCGCATCCTCTCTCACATGCAGATGTGTGTGCAGCCGTACGTGGCTGCCAGTGGCTGGTAGCGCGTCAAGCGTGGACGCGGGAATGTGTAACGCATACCCGATGCCGCCCACGTCGATTACTGCGCGATCACTGGATTTTATCTCGAGGATTCCGTTGATGTGTGCGATCATATCATCACTGCCCCATCCGGACCCGCGAAGTGCCAAATCTCCGGTTGGATTCTCTCGATACCGAGTTTTGGACATGTGCCAGAGGGGGATTCAAGTGGTTTCACAGGGGTCAATTCTATCATTATTCGTTGTTACTCATTATACCCTGCCTACTGGTAATCTCTTGGTCCGTCCAATTAGTGTGCCGCATCGCCCCGACACTTAAATCCAACACCCGAATTGTGGATATCCGGTTACACCCGACCTTCAGGTTGCGAAGTTCTGCATCACATCACAAAACCATTCCATGAATCGGAATACTTAAGTACTATGACTTGCACTTACTAAATTGTGTTTGTCGATATATCGATAAATACGCGCATAGGATGAGGCTACGACCATCACGTGGAGAATGGTCAGAACATTATGCGCGATACTTGCTCACCCGCCGATCTGCGTTGCAGACATTCTGGCAGGTGTACCAAAAAGGAGGATATATGACCAAACGTATACAGATACTGGTTGTGCTCGTGGTTATGGCGTTTGTCATGCACGCGAGCGCAGAGACTGTCGAGATGCGGGGCGAAGTCGTGGATGCAACATTCCAGATAGCTCCGTTTACATGGACTGCCCAAAATTTTGCCGGACTCTATTATGATGTGGACCGGAACCTGATGTCTGGTGCGCTCACAACGACCGCAGCAGCACCAGACACGATCAACTGCGGTGATCTCGTCTACACGGCATACCGGGTCGAGTCGGGCTATGCGAACCCTGATATTGGCGGATACTTTGCAGTTGGGTGGTTTGGAGAGAAATGTATGGCGATCAATGGCAAGCCGTACGTGTTATCGCCGATCATTCGTGAAATGGACGCGGATGACAAAATAATACTCGCAACCGACGAGGGATGGGATATCGGAAACGAGTATCATCTGATCGTAAGGGAGATCGATATTGAGAGCGATCGGGTCTGGCTTGCACTCGAAAAGGATGACGTGGAGGTGGAAGCCGCAGTTATCCAGCCGATGAGTCAGGGGGATTGCTTTGACAACAGCATGTCAATTAACGGCTCTCCCGGAGCATACACTGTTGAGATGGCTGATGTCTCGACGACGAGCACTTTCGTCTACCAGAAGGATATCGACATGGAGGACGATGTACCCATCTTCAGCGTGTATGTGGACGCAATCTTTCGCGGCACTGATACCAATATTGTGATTCTCAAGTACGCAATCCTGATCGACGATGATTTGGTCAAAGTTGTCAATGGCGGAGTCGGCATGCTGGATGTGGATGCGGTTACGTCCGAATCGATTCGACTGAGTAGTGACCGGGGCATCCGGCTTCCTATGGATTCTGATGTCAACATCGCAGAAGGTCTCTGGCTCCATGTTGCTGATGATATGGACAATGACGGGGTGCGCAATTACAGGTATTACCCATATCTCCTGTACGAATGTGCGTCATCCGGGTCAACCCCNNCCACCACCACCACCCCCTCCGTTGACAACAGAGATCTTTGAGGGGATGCTGTATGCGGGTCAGGGAATAGAGATCGAACACGACATACGAATTGAGTTGGTCGGCACGAGTAGTGACCCGGTCGAGAGTGCGAACTTCAAGCTATCGAGTTACCAGATGCCCGAAAGCCTGATCACGATATCCCCTGGTGACTCTTCGACTGAACCTGTATATGCCTACAGAACGTCCGGCGGTGAAATCATATACCTCAATGTGGCACTGGTCTCTGGCGATTCCGTCTATCTCGTGGTCACCGCTCCGGAGGGCTGGAGGGTGACTGATCGGTACACCGCAAAGGTTGATAAGATTTCAATCCGCGGCGAGGTTGTGGAACCGACCGGTGAAGAGAGCATGGGCATCGTATGGAACGCCTCTGATTTCGCGGCTCTCGGGTACGATCTCGATTGTGACGCCGCAACCGAGACGCTTGCTATTGTGCCAGGCACGTTATCCCACAATGACCGGACTATCGACGAGGGCGATATTGAGTACGGGACCTCGGCAAGAGGCGCCGACTTCGAATACGGCGCGTGGGGCTCGTACAGGACGATCAGTTTCATGGCAGAGGACTACCTTGCAGAATATGGCGAAGGCACTGATTGCGCGATCACAGATGGGAATATCCGCCTGATCTCAAAGGGCATGCTCAGCAAAGTCCTGATCAATGAAGACGAGCGACGCATAATCGCATCCGGCGCATCACTTCAGCTGGAAGATGGTTATGAATTGAAGATCGTGCAGCTCGACTTCGATGGAGGTCAGGTGCAACTCGAACTGCTCCGGAATGGGCAGAGTGTTGATACCGACATCTTGAATGTACCAGATACGTTCGTGTATGTAAATGACCTTGGGAAACTGGACGATGTTCCGGTCATCGCGGCAAATATTGACAGTATATCTACCGGTCAGCCCGACATGGTCGCAATCGATGGCATCTTCCAGATATCAGAGGAGTACATCTCTGTGGAGAATGGTGATGTGTACGGCAAGATGGTGATCGGGGGTGTTTCCGGCGACGGGATCGCAATGGCGAACGCGTACCCGATCTATCTGTCGAGAGGCAACATGATCCACCTTATGGGCAACATTGGATTCGCTGTTGCCGATAACGAGACGCTGCGATTTTCGCCTGCCGTTACGCTGACTGCGCCCGGCACTTATGAGGTTCGCGGTGCGGTGGCACGTCCGGACGTTGACCCGAACGGCGCAGAGATCGTATGGAATGCCTCCGATTTCGCGGCTCTCTGGTACGACTTTGATTCCGATGCATCCACCGAGACCCTTGCAATCGAATCGCTGAACGGGCGTGTGATCGAGGACGATATGCTGACCTATACGACGCATCCGGTGTATCAGCAGTACGCGATCAATAAGGCGTACAGCGATGTGACAATCGATGGCGCGACAGGGTACAACGCCACAGGCTGGATCGCAGGGAAGTACGTGGCAGCAGACGGCAGAGCAGACACGCTGCATAGACTGCTCGTGGAATTTAAGGGCGACGACAAGAAGACTTTGCCGACCGGCGAACAATGGAATCTTGGCGCAGGGTTCACGCTCACCGCCCAGCAGATCGACCTCGGCGGGAGCAAGGTATGGCTCTCCTTTGCAAGAGATGGCGTGGAGATTGCAAAAGATGTGATCGATACATCGCACGCATCCGGTTCGTCGAATCAGAACCGGACATTCGTAGCCTATCTCGAAGATGCGGACGGTGAAGAGGAGATTGCGGTCTTCCACTGCTATGTGGATGCCGTATTCAGAGGAACCGACACCAACATAGTTCAGGTAACTCACGTGTTCCTGATCGACAATTTCGTAACGAAAATCAGCAATAGTGATATCTACGGTGCCATGGAGGTGATACGTGCGGATTCTGATAAGATTGTCCTCGCAAACCGTGTGATACCGACCGTTCTCGAGCCTGGCAGCAGACAAAGAGTCATGGGTAACATATACCTCAGAACAGCAGACGATGAGACCGAGATCAGGTTTTACCCGGCTGCTGAGTATACGATAGGTAGGGAGGAGCCACCCGGCTACCCGGATTGTGAGGTGTGACGCCATAGTTTCGTGAGTCTGTGATTGTGGCGGTGCCGATTACCGGGCACTGCCCGTTTTTTTGTCGAATCAGGTAGATTTAATAACTGCGCATTCATACATCCAATCTGAGGAAGAGTATGATTGGTGGAAAAGCAGCAGCGTTGGCAGTCAAAGATCATTTTGAAGAGGTTCATGGAACTTATTTTGTGATTGGTTTCCAGCTTATCGATATCAAGAAGAACGAGTGAACCTACATGACAAATAAACCCACTCTCAAACGGAGCACGCTCGGAATGATCAACATCGACCCGCTTCAGCGCGGCGGATTGCTCACACCCGAGGCAAGACGCGCACTCGCAGAATGGGGCGACGGATACTCGATCTGCGATTTCTGTCCCGGCAAACTCGAGGAGATCAAGAAACCGCCGATCCACGATTTCGTGTACGGGGACCTGCCCGCGTTTATCGGAGTCGACCACGCAAGAGTCACAAACGGGGCGCGTGAGAGCATGTTCGCGGTGATGCACGCGCTTGGTAAAAAGGACGGCTGCGTCGTCCTGGACGGGAATGCACATTACTCATCTCTTGTTGCGGCAGAGCGGGCAGGACTCGACGTATCGCTGGTTCCGGTCTCGGATCGCCCGGAATACAGAATCGACCCGGAAGGGTACGCGGAGATTATAGAGGGGCAGCAAAAATCGGGTGAAGAGGTGGTTCTTGCGGTTCTGACATATCCTGACGGGAATTACGGAAACATCGTGGATGCGAAGAGGGTATCCGCAATTTGCCATGAGTACGATGTCCCGCTGCTTCTGAACTGCGCCTATTCGGTCGGACGCATGCCGGTCTCTGCAAAGGATCTCGGCGCGGATTTCATTGCTGGCAGCGGGCACAAGTCAATGGCAGCCTGCGGTCCCGTTGGCGTTCTTGGGGTGAGCGAGCAGTACCACGACCTCGTGCTCAGGAGATCTGCGTATAACAAGAACAAGGAACTTGAGCTTCTCGGGTGCACGGCACGCGGCGCAACGATCATGACGCTGATCGCATCGTTTCCCACGGTCAGGGCGCGGGTTTTGGAATGGGATCGCGAGGTCGAAAAGGCGAGATGGTTCTCGGAACAGATGGAGAGCCTTGGCATGATTCAGATGGGGGACAAACCGCACAACCACGACCTGATATTCTTTGAGGCGCCTGTTCTCTATGAGATATCGAAGCATGCGAAGAAAGGTAGGTTCTTTCTCTACAAGGAACTCAAGAAACGGAAGATTCACGGAATCAAGTCCGGGCTCACAAAATATTTTAAATTGAGCACATACCAGTTGCCAGAAGACGATCTACGCTACGTGGTGGACGCTTTCGCCGAGATCATCGCGACGGTTGGTTGAGGCGTTTTTAATTCTGCAGGATGCTTTTTGGGGCGAGTCGAACGCATGGACGATCTGGCAGCCACCCGCTCTCGATAAAGTTAATAACATCCGCCGCAAAGATTGGCTTGCATGGCAAAATACAGCAGATCCACGATCTTTGCAATAGCAATTGCGGGATTCATGGTGGTCATAATGGTGGCAGCTCCACTTGCATCTCTTTTCTGGGGAAATGACGACTCCGATAGCAACGATAATATGCCACAGTCCACAGAAACGCCAGACAATCGCGTTTCGCTGAGCTGGGCTGGAAAGCTGATCGATCACAGGCTCGATTCAATTGCGGACGGGCTTAATATGAGTCCTCCGATTGCGTTTGGAGCACGATATGTCAATTCAGAGGCGCTCGAGGGGACGCCGCTTGAGCCTTTGATGCATACCTCTGACACGTATGGAACAGAGATCGCACAGGGCTATCTTGCATGGTTCGGGGACGGCACACGTATCGAGATGCATACGCTGAGCCAGAGGAAGTTCTTGCCCAGACACATAAGCCAATCCACGTATCAGGATTATACGATGTTCATGCGACCGGAGCGGGACGAAGACGGCAACTACATGTTCGCAATCATGGGCGATCCGTGCATTATGGGGCATCGCAGCAGAGTCGAGAGTGTTATCGATCTGATTGAGAACAAGAACGCATCCGGCTCGTATATGTACTACGCGCAACTGCTCGAGCAGGTGGACCTCGATGCGCCGGTACAAATGGTTATGATGAGTACACCGATTGCACAGCAGTATTACGAGGAACTGCATGCTCTGGACGACGGCAGATGTGAGCGCAAGCTCACATGTATCGGGATCAGCGAGAATGCAACCGCCACTCTGAACGAACTCGCAGTGAACATGACCGATGACATCGAATGCGATGTGGCATTCAACCAGACTGACCTGAACCTCACGATCGCGAGGATCACAGGAAACTTCACTGCGGTGATAGACGCGGAGATCTACTGAAAAACTTGATTGTGTCTCCAAATCCATTGTCATACACACCCCGGAAGTTGTAAAGAACGATCAAAAAACGGTGTTGTTGGTGCGGGCTCAAGCACACATCCCTTAAAAACATCTCCGGGGCAAAGCTTTGCTCTGAAGACATCGATTAGAAACAACCACACAACTCAACAGCCCCGTGCAAAATATAACTTTTTGTAAGATGGGTGACAGAGGCTGGAACCATGTCACTGAATAAACTCACCCCAAATCTGATGGTTGAGGACGTAAATCATACCGTGGAGTTTTATCAGGATGTTCTGGGTTTTGAATTCGTCATGGGAGTTATAGAAGAGCTTCAGGAGATTCTAACCGCTTACCAACAGGATCGACCGCTGGATTACGCGATGATGAAGTGCGGAAACGTGGAAATAATGTTTCAGGCAAAGAGAAGCCTCACCAGGGCGCTCCCTGTGCTGAACGGTAGGGAGATCGGCGGCACGCTCACCCTGTACATAGAGCTTATGGGACTTGATAACATTTCCAAGCTGTACGATAGAGTAAAAGAGAATGTAACTGTTCTCCAGGATCTACATACCAGCTTTTACGGAATGCAGGAGTTCTACATCGAGGACTGCAATGGCTACATATTGACGTTTGCAGAGGCGGCGCAAGATAGTGGGACCTGAGCGATCTTTGGAAATGTAAAAATTAAAATTGAGGAGACTTTTTAATATCTTCCGGAAGCGGGCTTCGGAAAACCACAGAGAACACAGCAACTCTCTGTGCCATCCGCGTCCGTTGTGGTTACTCTTCTTTGCCATAACTCACATCATACCCGGAAGAAATTAAAAAGCTGCAAATTGATCTGGCTTATGAAGATATTTCAAGTGGACTCATTCACAAACAAGCCGTTCACCGGAAACCCTGCCGGCGTATGCATCCTGCAAGAGAGCATTCCGGATTCTGGCATGCTGAAGATTGCAAAAGAGATGAATTTGCCTGAAACCGCATTTCTCCGGGAGTTGGGCAGGGGGTATAATCTGAGATGGTTCACTCCCACAACCGAAGTTGAGCTCTGTGGTCATGCGACCCTTGCTTCGGCTCATGTTCTATGGGAGACCGGAGACCTGTGTCCGGACGAAACAGCAATCTTCGATACGTTGAGCGGTCAGTTGACCGCAAAAAAGAATGGCGAGTTAATCGACATGGATTTTCCAGCCGAATACGAGACAAGTGCGAATGCTCCGCCGGAGATTGCCAGGGCTCTGGGCGCGGAACCGGTATATGTTGGCAAGAACAGGTTCGATTATCTCGTGGAGGTTGAATCAGAAGAGATCGTGAGAGCTATGGAGCCGGATTTTGACCTGTTGAAGACGGTTCCATGTCGTGGAATAATTGTTACGAGCCGAGCCGATACGGGAAGATATGATTTTGTTTCCAGGTTTTTTGCGCCGGCTCTGGGTGTCAATGAAGACCCGGTGACCGGCTCGGCTCACTGCTGTCTGGGTCCTTACTGGGAGTCCCGACTCAATAAATCTCGATTTGAGGCGTGTCAATTGTCTGAGAGGGGTGGGGTCGTCAGGGTTGCGGTCACGTCCGATCGGGTCATCCTGAGCGGTCAAGCGGTCACAGTGATCAGAGGGGAGATTTCGAACTACTGGAGAAACAGTCATGGATAAAGAAGTAGAACTTCCTGAAACACCAAACCCGGGTCATTTAGCCCGGTGCGCACAACTCGCAATGGTTCTCGAGGTCGCAGCATCCCCGAAGCCGGGCAATGTGGATCGTGACCACGACTACCCGGACACGACCTTCGAGCACTTCCTGGCGTCGGCAATCGGGACATATCCTGTGCTGGAGAAAGCAGCCATGCCACAGGGCGTCGGTGTATACAGTGGCGTTGGCGCACTGATACACGCAGCGGCAAAGGAATCGTCACGATGGCAGCGCGGGGGAAACACCCATTTCGGCGCATTCACGCTCATAATCCCATTGTTGATCGCGATGGGCAGTAACAGAGCAGTCTCCGAGATTGTGGAGAAGACCACTTCAGAGGATGCGGTTGAATTCTACCGTGCATTCTCGATTGCGGATGTTCGCATCGACTCTGTTCCGGAGTTTGATCTCGATGAATCGAACTCAATTGAGAGAATTCAAGAAGCGGGAACCAGGCTCTTCGACCTGATGAAGTTGTCTGCCGGTCACGACCTGATCGCAAACGAATGGGTCACAGGCTTCACCCGGACATTCCGGTGCGCGGACCTGATCAGGGAGAAGGCTGCTACGATGACAATCAACGACGCCATCGTCTGCACGTTTCTACAGATGCTTGCAGAGACTCCTGACACATTCATTCAGACAAAATTTGGCAGGGAAAAGTCAGTTGAGGTATCCGAGCGTGCATTTGAGGTTATTTCAGGAAGCAGGGATCTGGATTCGATAAAACATAGAGTTCATGAATTTGATGAGCGATTGATTCGTGAAAAGGTCAATCCTGGATCAACCGCAGATATTATAATCGGAGGATTGTTCGTTGCACTGGTGCGGGGGCTTGAGGTTTAGCAGACGATGACACAATCCGGACGGTTCGGTTGCGTCTTGGATTGGTATAATCTACGTTTTTGTAATGTCAGTTGGATGTGCAACACCGCTAAAGAGTGATGACTGAGATCAACAATACTCTTTGTGTCTCTGTGCCTTTGCGTTAAATCGAGGGTGCAAAGACGTAGCCACTTCAAACAATGCGGTAAAACTCATCTTAACACCTGTTACATCTCTCTGTGTCATCTGTGCCCTATGCGACCCTATACCGATTGTTTTACCCAAGCTGCGGTCATAAAAATGCACAATAATCGATTAAAAGTACTAACGCCGAATGAACCCGATTACTTTTGTGCGTGGTGGTAGGAATCGGTAAAGATGGTGGTTGGGTGTGCGCACTATGACGATCGCTTGCGGTGTTTAACCAAACACAGATGTTGCTGTGTGTCCATGTTTAGATAGATTATCACAACAATCTGCATTTTTTGCGATTTGTTGAGGGGACATCCGAAAATTCCCGCGATACTACGAAGGACTACATGCCATATAGATCACCTATATAGATATTGGGGTAAACTACATATACACCGATCAATGATATGGTGGCGATGATATCGGTTGCCGAAGAGATTGCGAGATCGTTGACGGTGGTAGCCGGATTCATGGGGGATATTTTGCTTATACCAAATTCAGCAAGAGCGAATGCCCGCTCGACGACACTTCGACGACACGGAAACGCATGAACCGGAAAATCAGCGAAAAATTAATCGAAATGCTTCTGTTCGCCTCAGCAGCGACCGCAATCATAATCGTTGCACTGATTTTGATCTTTCTCGTAAAAGAGGGTCTTCCAATCATCACAAAAGTGGGAATCATCGATTTCTGTCTCGGGATGCGGTGGAATCCGATTGCAATGGTCGGGGATCCCACATACGGTATCTTTCCGATGATTGTCGGCTCGTTCTATGTTGCGATCGGATCGCTCGTCCTTGCAGTGCCGTTCGGGATTGCGTGCGCAGTCTTTCTCGCCGAAATCGCACCGTCGTGGGCACGGTCTCTTCTCAAGCACTCAATCGAACTTCTGGTCGGAATTCCCTCCGTGATCCTTGGGTTCGTCGGACTTGTACTGCTCGTCCCGTTCATCAAAGATCATTTGGGGGGATGGGGCTTCTCCATCCTCGCATCTTCGATCATCCTTGCGATAATGGCGCTTCCACGCATCATCAGCATATCCGACGATGCAATCAGGGCGGTTCCGATGGATTACCGGGATGCGTCGCTTGCGCTCGGTGCAACGCACTGGTACACGATCAGAAAAGTGATCCTGCCGAGCGCACGGTCCGGAATTGTTGCAGCAGTCATCCTCGCAATGGCTACCTCCATCGGCGAAACGATGGCAGTTCTAATGGTCGCTGGCAACGTCTCGATGCTTCCGTCGCCGATCTACGACATCCTTGATCCGGTCAGACCGATGACCTCGAATATCGCGCTCGAGATGAGTTATGCTACAGGGGACCATGCGTGCGCCCTCTTTGCGACCGGAATTGTGCTCTTCATCGTGGTCGCCGTACTTAATGCGATCTCACACAGGGCTCTTAAATCGAGGATGGGGGTGGAACGGTGAGCGCGTTAATCTCGCCAGTAACGGCGGATAAAGCAGCAAAGGTTGTGCTGTGGGCGTCTGCTGGCATAGCCCTCCTGATTCTGGCAGTTATTCTTGGTTATATCGTGGTTCAGGGTGTTCACGTAATAAGTCTCTCTTTCTTGCTCGGATCACCGAGACTCAGCGGGGCGGAGGGGGGAATTCTCCCCGCGATCGTCGGCACGTTCTGGCTGATGGTGGTTGCGATGCTCTCATCGGTTCCCATCGGAATCGGCGCTGCGATCTATCTTGCCGAGTATGCTCCGAAGAGCGCTGTTACCGCCGTAATTAGCTTTGGTGTTGAGTGTCTGGCAGGTGTGCCATCCATTGTGATCGGACTGTTCGGATATGCGTTCCTCTCGATCTATCTCGGATTTGGTTTTTCGGTTCTCTCGGGCGGGCTTGCGCTGATGTTTATGGTGCTACCATGGATCGTCAGGGTCTCAGAGGAGTCAATCAAGACGGTGCCGAACGCGTTTCGTGAGGCAAGCCTTGCGCTCGGCGCAACAAAGTGGCAGACCGTGCGAAGAGTGGTGATCCCGAGTGCAATTCCCGGCATCACGACCGGAGTCATACTTGGAATCGGAAAAGCGATCGGGGAGACTGCGGTGATCATGTTCACAGCCGGGTCATCGCTTCTGATGCCAATGTCCCTCTTCGATCCGGTGCGTGCGCTGCCATATCACATATATATCCTCGCGTCAGAGGGCATATCCGATCCAATGGCGTACGGCAGTTCGATTGTGCTGCTCGTGATGGTGCTTGCAATTAACCTTGCAGCGATTGCGATCCAGCGGCATTACGGGAGACATTATGTCAGAAATTGAAATCGAGAGCAAGGACTTAAACCTCTGGTACGGCACTGCGCAGGCGCTAAAAGAGATCACAATGGCGGTACCGACTAAGAAGGTGACTGCGATAATCGGACCATCGGGCTGCGGCAAGTCCACGTTCATCCGCTGCATCAACCGGATGAATGACTTGATCAAAGACTGCCGCGTAACTGGTGAGTTGCTCTTTGAGGGCATGAATATCTACGACAGGGACGTGGACGTGGTGACACTCAGAAAGAAGATCGGGATGGTCTTCCAGAAGCCCAATCCGTTCCCGATGTCGATATACGACAATGTCGCCTACGGACCCCGCCTGCACGGTGTTAAAGAGCGCGAAGAGCTCGATAGAATCGTTGAGGTGAGCCTGAAAGCTGCTGCGCTCTGGGACGAGGTTTCAGAAATCCCGGACAGGTCCGCGCTCGGTCTGAGCGGCGGGCAGCAGCAGCGGCTCTGCATCGCACGGACGCTTGCGGTGGAACCAAATGTCGTGCTATTTGATGAGCCGTGCAGTGCGCTCGACCCGATCTCGACTGCCAAGATCGAGGATCTGATCAACAACTTAAAGCGCGACTATACGATCGTAATCGTCACGCACAACATGCAGCAGGCTGCCAGGGTCTCCGATTACACTGCGTTCTTTTTGCTTGGCGAGATAATCGAGTTCGGGAAGACGAAGCAGATCTTCGAGATGCCTGATAAGAAGAGTACAGAGGATTACATCACCGGACGGTTCGGGTGACGTGGTGAACTATCGTCCTTCTTGCCGCACCGTATGCCAATCGTTAACTGTTGCAGAGCATAACAACCACCATGCACCTCAATCTCGCATGGGCGATCACAGGCGCGGGACACTACCTCGTGGAGAGCTACGATGCATTCAGGCAGCTTGCGGGGAATGACACACAGATCAGGGTCACAATCTTTGCATCACAGTCAGCAGAAGAGGTTTTGCGGATGTACGGATTATTTGATGGGCTTGCAACCATCGCAAACGGCGATTACCTCGAAGAACTATTTCTGGAGCGCGAGCAGGGTAGAAGTTCACCAAAGGTCGGCAGGTTTCTTCTGGAGAAGTACGATGCGCTCTTTGTAACGCCAGCGACCTCGAATACCGTTGCAAAGATTGTGCACGGCATAGCCGACTCGCTTCCCACGAATGCGGTTGCGCAGGCTGTGAAGGGGGGCGTTCCGGTCTATATCGTGCCTGTTGACATCGAGGGCACTATCCGATCAAAGATGCCATACACAATCGACCGCGAGATATGCGCCCGACACGACTGCGAGACCTGTGTTCCTGCGGAAACGTGCCCACAAAGGGCAATCGACGCCCAGATCGATCTTCTGCGATGCAATGGCTGCGGCGAGTGCGCTCCGAGATGTCCGTATGGCGCAATCAGGGGGGGATATGCTGAGATCAGGGTCCGGGATGTTGATATACGGAATACGGCAGAGCTTGGAGTGATGGATGGAATCACGGTCTTGAGGCATCCGGAGGCGGTGCTTTCTGCTATTTCTGAGTTGTGAGTCGTGTAAACGATCCGGATTGCCACAATAGCAATCATGGCGTCTGGTTCTGATGGATTATGTGGTTTTTTAAACAAGTAAATACGTGTTTAGCTAACCACAAAATTGCATAGATTTTCACGAGAAAGTATGAATAGGTATGAGATAAACTACAAATCTAATTAATGTCCCGTGTCTGATATCCTACTCTTGTGTTAATCTCATGAAATCTCGTGGTTTTTTTTGCTTCAGCTAAACACGGTTGCACACCTTTCTCGAATATTCGAGATTGGTTTAAAAATAAAAAAGAGAGACGATCTCAGAAGAGATCGCCAAGATTAACCTTGAACGCACCCAGACTTCCGCCGTAATTTCCAGCAGTAATCTTCTTGACGCCCGGAATCTTCACAGCAGCCTCAATTCCCGCTTTGGTTGCAGCAGTCACAGCCTCGAGGTCAACACCATTGATCACGAGTTCATACACGGCATTAACATCTGCAGGGATGTTTGTGTCATCGACTGTGTCTTTGAGTGTCGGAGCGAACCTCTGGTTCGTTGTCGCCTGCATGAACGTGTACGTGTCAGCACCAGGCTTGGAGCCGCTCGCAACAATTCCACCAGGGAACGGCGTGATTGAGCCTTCGCATTGCATGACCGCTTCCACTGCGTTCTCTGCTGCCGCAAGCCCTGCCATCTGGTTGTCTGCAAGGATGAAGAAGTTGCCACCTGCAACGCCCTCGACAGCGCCGATCCCGTGCTCTATAATGAAATCTCCTTCCATCATCGGGATCGCGTACGCCTTGCGCCCGCCGACCTCGATCTCTGACTCATAACCATCTGCAAAGAACTTCATCTTGAACCCGGTGTCAAACTGCTTCTCTGCATCAGGCAGCCCGTTCCACACAGCGGTCGTCGGTGCTGTGAGCACGCATTGTCCAATTCTCTTGAGAAGCTGGTCCTCAAGCGCCTTGTACCCGAACGTGCATATCTGGATGTAGACGCCCGGACGTCCGTCTGGCGTCTCGCTGCCGTCGACTATGCACTCAATTCCCGCCTCTGCCGGGCACATAATAACAGATGTCCCGAATCCTGTTGCTTCCGTTGCAGCAACCATTGCCCAGTGCTTGCTCGCGCCAGTAATAAGCACCCTTGCAACCTTGATACCAAAGGCTTCTGCGTAGGTATCTTCAATCTCTACTCCATTCAGTTCCATATAAATACCTCGCATCTGTCATACACTGGACTACTACAAAAGTGTTTACATTCATCCAGTGGCCGCCGGTGTGCCCGATCACCAGAAGATTCCGGCGAAACAGGAAAGGAAGATGTTCCAACCGCCAATATAGCAAAAATTCTCACGTTTTGCCAGTGTTTGGATCCCGGAAAGTGAAAGTGCTCAATAACGTGCAGTATGAACCACAAGATTCCCGTATTAATCTCATGAAATCCCGTGGTTTTTCGCCTCGGTTAAACGCATACCCTGAGAATGACCACCATCTTCAGACATGCGCAAATCAGAAGAAAACGACACCTGATGCTGGCGCAGAAACTCCGCCTGCCCGACGCCCTGCCTGCGTGCCATCCTGCGCAGCGCATTCTGAACACCGGTTCCGTACTGCGCTGCCTTCTTTGGTGCCCACGCAAGCTCAGGAGGGAGGTAATCTTCGGAAACCTTCCGCAGGATATATTTTCTTGTACACTCGTCCCCCACTCTCGTCATCTTGAGTTTTGAATCGATGCGACGTGCGATAGCCACAACATTGCGATTACAGATCGGCAGGCACAGTTCCACGCAATTCAGCTCTGCAACCGCAACGTCCCGTTTGATCTGGTTTGGGAGTGCATGTATGTCTTTCTCGAGCTCGCGGTCCAGTTCCAGCCCTCTGGAATCGTATGCTTGCTCGTAGCGCTTATATCCTGCAAAGAGTTCGTCCGCGCCCTGACCGGTCAGCAGCAGCTCGGTTCCGTCTGCGTGTGCGCATTGCGACACCAGATACATGCAGATCCCAATCCCAACAGAGACCGGGTTTGCGGTCTGTATCGCATGCACAACCAGCGGGATTGCGGATTCGATCTCAGCTTCGGTGCACTCACAGATGTGCAATCGGTCACTGAGTCCGAGGAGCGTTGCTGCCTGCTGCGCGTGTTTAACGTCATGAGAACCCCGCATCCCGACCGCATACAGCTCAATATCCGGGTTTATCAACCTCGCAATTGCTGCAACGAGCGAACTATCGATGCCGCCTGATAATGCGATGCCGGTGTGCCCACGCATGCATGATCTGACGGCATCTGTGATTCCGACTCGTAGTTTGCTGATCGCTTCCGATTCGTCGATGATCGATTCCATCGATCAGTGTCTGGAGTGTGATGATAAAAAGACTCTCTGGTGTCGCGTGTAGAAGTGTTCCGGAGATTTTTC
>DAWR01000082.1:27603-31880 GCA_002506015.1 Candidatus Methanogasteraceae archaeon UBA261
TTGGGTTGAGTATGCCCATACGCGTAAAGTTTAATAGTGTGCAGTTTAGAATTGTCATTGTATAGCCAATAGATATATTCCATTCGCATTCCGAACCAAACTCAACCATCATTGACCATGTATCGATGGTATCAGTCGAGTTCAGCCTGATCTGAACGGTCGCGTCGCCGAATTCCGGCACTTACACCGTCTGCGGCGCAAGGTAGACCGTATTGTCTGCCGATACTGCCAACGCCACAAGAAGCAGCGTCAGCAGCCCGGACAGTACCAACTTCGTTTCCATGGTAGCCCGTCATCTTCACTCATAGTATATTAATTTAACGGTATACCCACATGTATCACGTCAAGAAGGCATGGACAACCAGCAATTTGACATTCCTTTATAACAACATCGTCCACACCGCAGCCATTACTGGTACATTCATCGATGGAGTGGCTGGCGAGGCAGCCCCGTTCTTGCACCGACCGCTTCAACGCACTTCGCAGCAACCCGGTTTCCTATGCGTCCACAGTGATCAAGCAATTTGCCACTCAAGAGCCCGCACAGAAACCCGGCGCAGAATGCATCCCCTGCGCCTGTCGTGTCAACGACCTCTGCATAAGACGCAGGCACAGATATCTCCCACCCCTTTGTTCGGATGTAGCATCCGTCTCCGCCAAGTGTGACGACAACGATCGCCGCTCCAATATCATTTAGCTCTTTTGCGCCCCCTCGGTAACCATGCCCGGTCAGACTCCCTATCTCGTCACGGTTCAGGAAGACAATCTCGGTCCGCGAGATCACATCATGCAGCGCATCGAGCCCTCTTCCGGCATAAAGCATCCCGGGAGCAAAGGATATCTTTGCCTCCGAGCGGTCGATAAACTCCTTCTGCATCTCAAACTGATCTTCGCAGGCAAAGGACGAGAGGTGCAGGAATTTTGCGCTCTTCGCATACGAAAGATTCTTTGATGTGAGGTTAAGACTATTGTTTGCCCCGGAATGTACGTACATGGAGCGCTCGCCACGTCCATCGACAATCACGAGCACCACACCGGTTCTGCTCGCACAATCCGCGGTCTCAATCCCGCTCACGTCCACACCCTCCTGCTCCATTCCCGACCTGATGCATGCACCGTCGGAATCATCACCAACAATCCCAATGAAACCTGTCTTTACGCCGAGTCTGGCGAGACCAACGATTGTGTTTGCAGCGGAGCCGCCTGGCTGCTCGCTCGCAGAATCAATCATGATTTCCTCCCCTGGCGCGCCTATCCGTTCGACGAGATAGAGCCTATCCATGTTGAGCGCGCCGAATCCTATGATTTCGGGCATGTATCACTATTTCACCTTCGTGATCATCTATGTTTGCCGAGGTGCCGCAGGTCCGGACCCTTTCGTGTGCAGTACCCACCCAGAGGAATCTATTTTTCCGTTCGGCAGTACCACGGTCACACCATCCTCTTTCTTTATCCGTGTTTTTCTTAGCGTAACATCTATAATTTCGCCCCGGTGACCCATCGTCTCAACCTCATCACCGATGTCAAAGTCCCTATCCAGCAGGATAAATATTCCTGCTATCGCATCACTCAAGACGTTCTTGACTGCCAATGCGACGGCAGCCGCAACCAGGACCGTGGCGCCCATGAGGGGCATAAAAAGCTCTCCCAGGTTCAGTTCTGATACAATATACGTCAGAACAACGAACCATAAGGTATACTTCACAATTCTTCGCAGGATATTCTGCGTGTCCGGGGGTATGGCAGTCTTTTCAAGGATTTTTCTTGCAGACCTGCTGATTATGCCGATCACAAAGAGCGCAATTACAAAAACCAGTATCACTCTTAAATATGGTTCATATACCGGTGGTATATCCGAGAAGACTACCAGACTCATTCTATAACCACCTCCCCGGGCTTGCATGAATCATTGCGGAAGCCCGCTGATATTGTTATCATCATCATCATGGTCCCATCACCTGATCCAAAACTGATCGATCACACATTGTTGAGCGCAACCATCATCTCTTGCGCGAATGCGTCCGGTCCCCCTCTTGGATACCCGCCGAGACGGTGCACTTCTGTACCATCGGAGCGGAGGAATATGACCACCGGCACCCCGCCCCGCGGGTTGTATTGTGCGGCAAGGTCGCGCTGTTTATCGGCATCGATCTTTATGCATACGAAATCATCCGCAAGTTGAATCACGTTCGGGTCCGGATATACCAACCTGTCCAGGTCCTTACAATATCTACACCAGCTGGTGTACACATCGATCATCACGGGTTTGTTCTGCTCTCCGGCAATCTGCATCCCTTCATCGTATGAGTGCCACGTGATTCCCGCCGCACTTTCACCATCTGTTGTTGGCTGCGGCGCGTCAGTGCCATTCTGTGTCGAATCGATGCATGCAGAGGCTATGCATGCGCACGCAACAAGTAGTATCAATGCAAATCGTTGTTTAGTCTGTCTGTTCTTCATACGATCACTCCTGCTATTATTGGCGGTTTTATTCCATTAACCTTATCCCGTGAAAAATTTATATGTCCCTCACCGAACAGTCGAGGTCTAAGATGAACAGAGACGGAATGGACGAAAAATCCATTGAATCGATATTAACCGATCTGAAGAGCAAAGATACACCTTACGAACGTGTTTTGAGTTCGATGTGTACATATCCTCACCCGGTTGCTGTTATGGCTCATGCGCAGTTCATCGAGGCAAATCTCGGTGATCCCGGACTCTTTGCCGGAACCGCAGAGATCGAGCGCGAGGTTGTGCGGATGCTGGGTACAATGTATGGCACTTCCGATGCGCATGGCCATATCACAACCGGCGGCACCGAATCAAATATCCAGGCGATACACGCAATCAGAAATGCGCGCAATCTGCGCGAGCCAAACATAATCGTCCCGGAATCGGCGCATTTCTCATTTGACAAGGTCGCTGACGTACTCAAAGTCACGGTGCAGAAGGCAGAGCTTGATTCGGATCTCAAGGTCGATCTCTCATCGGTTGAGGATTTGATCAATGACAACACGATCGGCATAGTTGGAATCGCAGGTACCACCGAGTTCGGGCAGATAGATCCGATAAGGGCGCTATCAGATCTTGCATTGTCTGAAAACGTGTTTTTACACGTTGATGCGGCATTCGGGGGATTCGTGATCCCGTTTCTCCCGGACCGAAATAAGCATGGGCGAGGGCGGGAGTATGAATTCGATTTCACGCTTCCCGGCGTCACATCACTGGCTTCCGATCCGCATAAGATGGGTTTCTCCACGATTCCCACAGGCGGGCTTCTCTTCAGGAATTCCTCGTATCTCAACCGGCTATCCGTGGATACGCCCTACCTGACGGTCGCATCCCAGCAGACGCTCACCGGAACCAGAAGCGGGGCATCGGCTGCTGCCGCGTATGCCGTCTTCAAACATCTTGGAAGAGATGGCTACGCGCAAATCGTGCATCGTTGTATGGATGTCACGCATGAACTGGTTGCGAGAGTCCGCAAATTCGGTATCGAGCCGCTGATCGATCCTGTGATGAACGTGGTTGCGCTTGATGTGCCTGATTGCAAGCAGGTGAGAAGCGAACTCGCAAAACGCGGGTGGATAGTCTCGATCACGCGCAAGCCCTGCGCGTTGCGCATTGTGATCATGCCTCACCTCACAAGTGAGAATATGCGCCTCTTTACAGACGATCTCTGCGATGTTATGAGGACTGGATGAGTGGAAAATGGCAAATGACGGCTGATGAATGCTGAATGATGAATGGCTGAACGAAATAAGCTGAATGATCTGGTCCGTTATTTCAGCGGAGAAATCGTTGATTTTTCAGATTACGAGGTTGATCTCTCGCATCTCAGCGATTTCGATCAGAAGGTTCTCTTCGAAGTCAGAAAGATTCCGTACGGCTCGGTTGTCACGTATTCCGTGCTTGCCGAGCGAATCGGGCAGCCGGGGGCGGCGCGGGCGGTTGGAAACGCGCTCCGGAAGAACCCGGCGCTTGTTGTGATCCCGTGCCACCGGGTGGTTGCGAAGGATGGACTTGGTGGGTACGTGCTCGGTATAGATGCGAAGCGGCGGATGCTGGAACTGGAGAGGAGGGGGCTGCGCCATAAAGCAGGGCAGACCCTGATGGGGGGCGAACAGTCTGATTGAGCAGTGTTAATCCAAAAGAGGTGTTTACATTCGGAACTGATGCCGGATTTTCGATATTTCGTGCGACAAAAGTACTTACTCAATATTGTGTGGATATCCGCATATAAAACCACGAGATTACACGAGATTAACACAGAA
>DAWR01000057.1:0-2908 GCA_002506015.1 Candidatus Methanogasteraceae archaeon UBA261
TGATGTTTCAGTTCGGGATGTTTTAGTGTGGGGTAGTTCACCAGATCAACTGTATAAGGCAGGCTGCTGTCTTCAAAATCGCTTTTTATTTTGCGGATAAACGTATCGTTTACCCCCTCGTTCATTATTGCCAGATCAATATCACTGCCTTGTTTGTACGTACCCTTAGCCCGACTCCCAAATACAAAAACGTTTTTCACATCAGGATATTTTCTGAAAACATCCCGCAACGTTTTCATATCCCTGTCAGATAGTCCAAAAGAATTTTTTTTATTCATGAAATAATTTGGAATAATCATTTGTTTTTTTCATTTATAAAAAAGAGGTGTAGTTTTCCCAATGCAACATACGTTTCTTCTCTTAATTTCTTCTCCGAACGTTCGAATTTCTCACCGCTATAATCGTGTGAAAGCTCATTTCTCATATCCAATCCATCAATCAGCTCTTGAGCATACGTTATGTATTCGCTCTGTTGTGCCAGCCGCAACGTATCTTTGGGCGAAGGTTTAAAAGCAAATCCTTTTTCTTCCAAAAAATCTTTCATCACCTTCCACGAAAGATCGAGTGTGAACTCAAAACGCTGAATCAAACCATTTCTTTCAAGTTCGGTCAATTCTTCCAGCTCCATTGCTTCTTTCAAACGCAGATAAGCTCTCTCAAAATTCTGAAATCGCTGTTTCCAACGTACGTCCATCGTCTTCATATTCTCACCACAATTTTCACAATATTCTTCTGGATTGAGTTGTTTAAATGTTTTTCTTCTTTTGGCTGCCTCTCAAACTCGAGACTTTTTGTTATTTTTTAAAGTAGATACTATTTTCTGTTGATTTTTGCCCACGCCTTATTCGATGAATCACTTGACTTTCAAAGATGTAGTATGTTGAAATTCTTGTGATGGTTAATTGGTCCGACCGGAACAAGAAGTACATTATTTAGCAGTTTGAAATCATCCTCAACAAGATATTTCTGATTGTATGTCTTCGCAATCTTTTGGGAATGCCAGATGTGCAGATCAGTAAAAACAACAGTCTTTCCAAAACCTGCATAACGCTTCTTTTCCACAGCTTCCAGGGTCCACACTTCCAGAGCTGGCTTTTTCTTGCCCCAGGCACCGCGCCAACTTTATACCCAAACACTGATCTGAAATCCTTGTAAATGATCCCACTCACCTCCCACTCTAAGCTGCCGGCGTCCCGTTCCTTCCCTCTGTTGTTCCCAAGCCTTCTTTGTAGATCGGCAAGTGTCTCTGACATCTTTGCCTTTCTTTTCTCATAGCTTTCCATCTGTTTTCGGTACGAGGCATCACTGTAGAGAATAACAGTAGTAAATTCCTTCCCGAAGAATTCGTGCTTTGTCCTGTATACCCGCACGAAACAGCGAAGAGCCAAGATATTGAATAGATTGAGAGAAAAGGAGCTCACAGGCAAGATATCCGTGGATGATGTACTGTTCGGGCTTTCAAAGGTTACAAAAATTGTGGAGGTAGGTGGAAGAGAGTAATTCGCAAAGATTCCGAAGAGAGCAAGACGGATGAGCTCACCATTCACAGAGGCTCTACATGTAGGTTAAACTGCAGAGTTACGGTTACACAGATAATGCAACCCGACGAACGCTAACACCGGACCGGGGGTCACATCGCCTCGATATCAAAAAGACCATAATGCAGCAGGTCAAAATCTGATAACCACCCATGAACCAAGAAGATTGCATCCATCTGCTGAAGAAAGTGGGCTGCTCATCCGAGGTCATCGAACACTCTCTGGCAGTCGCCGAGTATGCACGTGAGATTGCGATGCGATACAACGCGAGACACAGCAACCACGCTGACCGGGATAATCCCACCGACCCCGCCAATCCTGCTGATCCAACGGGTCATGCGGATCAGGCGGACATCGAACTGGTGACTGCCGGTGCGCTCCTTCACGATATCGGGCGTGCACGATCCAACGGAATCAATCACGCTGTGATCGGTGCAGAGATCGCACGATCGTTCGGGCTGGATGCGGCGATCGTGCGGATCATCGAGAGGCACATCGGTTCCGGCATTCCACCGGATGAGGCGGTGCGGCTTGGGCTTCCGGCAGGAGATTACATGCCAGAGACAATTGAGGAGATGATCGTTGCACATGCCGATAATCTCGTGGACGATACTGAGCGCATCGAAATTTCCGAACGTATCAGGCGGCTTACGGCGCGTGGGTTTGACAACAATGCAATTGAGAGCATGCGGAGACTGCACACCGCGGTTATGGGGTGAACGGGGGTGCTGTGCTTTATGGTGCTGGTGACACTGTCGATTTTTGCTGCGAAAATGGGTGGCACATTTTCATGCTTATGGGTGCCATGAGGGGTCATGGATGCTTCCAGTGAGATCGCCATCTCCAGATCATGCACGTTTGTAGCAAAACAACTTCGAAACATGTTGCGCCAGTCTGTTCACGGATGCATCGTGCCGGAGCAGAGTTTTTGGGTGAATATAAAGATAGTTGCGCTCGAATATGCAACTGATGGTGTCCGATTCCCACCTTGCCGCATACCCTTTCACGTCTGACGCGACCGAACACGTAAGAGAGCTGGGAATTGCAATCCCCGACCTCCTCCGGAAGCATGCGTATGGTCGCGCCCGTGCTCGTGGCAAGGAGCGGGTGATCCAGGCTATCGAGGGCAGGATTGAAAAGGCGACCGAAATTCCGCCGGAATTCGAACTGTTGTCATATCCACTCGCCAGAATGATCGTATCGTGTGTGAACGACGACTATCTGGTCCGCAGGTACGCTCTCGCAGAGGCGAAAGCTGTGCACGAATCGCTCAAGGCAGAATCGCGGGAATTTCTGAGGGATATGGGGCGGGAGTTCGGGATGCATCTTGGTTTATCGGATCAGGCATTCAGGCTGCATTTCACGGATTA
>DAWR01000057.1:2966-3852 GCA_002506015.1 Candidatus Methanogasteraceae archaeon UBA261
AGCGGTTGGATTCTGTTAACAGAGCACGAGTTCAGACGACTGCTCCAGGAGGCGATTGGCGATCGCATACAGCGTGATCTGCCGCTTGAGATCCCATCCGAGATTTGTGACTGGCTGGCAGACTATATCAGTTCGGTGAAAGAGTCCCTCGGAGCGCGCAAGACCGAGTTTGAGATAACAGGCGAGGTCAGTTCGGGCGCATTCCCGCCGTGTATCGCTCATGCGATCGCACAGCTTCAGCAGGGCGTCAATCTCCCGCATTCGGCGAGGTTTGCTGCCACGTCGTTTCTGCTGAATATCGGCATGAGCGTGGACGAGGTTGTCGGAATCTTCGGCGGATCGCCGGACTTCGACGAATCCAGAACCCGGTACCAGGTCGAGCACATTACAGGACACGAGTACACCGCACCCGGCTGTGACACGATGCGGACGTACGGAAACTGCGTCGGCGCAAACGAGCTCTGTGCAAGGATTTCGCATCCACTCAACTACTACCGGATCAAGAAGAGGGCGGAGAAGAGACGTTCGGGGGCGTGATTGGTTGATAGGATGTGGGTGTGTTTAGGTGGGGTGAACAAAACCACGAGATTTCGCCGACTAAGGACGAGGCGGTTACCCGCCTCTCCTCATCTCAGAACGGTACGAGAAAGTTTCCCTTCATACACGCTTGCGCATCGCATAACCCTTTCTGTATCGGGCAGCAGTTTATTCCTGTTTCTGCGACATTCCGATAATATAATCTCAGCATTTATGCGCATAGCCCATCCTGCAGTTTATCCCATCTCGTTTTGTACCATTCGGTCAATTTCAGAGCCTGTTGTCTGAATTTCCTCGGTTTGAAGTACTCGATATCGTGATAAGGATTTTTATCCAGTTTCAGATCGGT